>CAYLYN010000285.1:0-4242 GCA_964387565.1 uncultured Rikenellaceae bacterium
TTTTCCCTCAGGTAATCCTGACGATTGAGGGGCAGGAGATAGTTGACACGGAGACGGGTGCTTCCAATGGTTATAATGTTCCCAGGAGTGAACCCACAAACCTGACTTTCCGCAATAATCTTCTAAACTATGTCAATGCCAGCGGGTATATGTTACAGGCTGGGGATGAGACACCCGGCACCAATAACAATAACCTTGACGGAGAAATTATTACAGGCAACAGGTTTTTATGGAATGGAGCAGATGAGGATAGCTGGACCCATTCCGTCTTTACAGGTTATAATATTGATGTCATTTTGAAATACAATTATCTGGACAGAACTCCCAACGGCATACAGCGAAAATCCAACGGGATGACAGATAACACAGGGGTCATTGCATACAATATCATTAAGAATCCCAAGGTCGGCATAGTAGTCAAAGGGATTAATGGAATAAAAATATATAACAATACTTTCTATAGCGATAAAACGCCTGCCCAGACATACAGAGCATTAATAGATATTCATACAAACACGGATGGAGGTTTGAACGCACTGTCGACAGGGACAAAAATCTTCAACAACATTTTTTATACCAGGAACCGAGTCCTGAATATATGGGTTTATGAAGATGCTTGTCTTGAAGGATTTGAAAGTGATTATAATGTATTCTGGTGCGAATCCGGAGAGCCGGTCTTCAGGATAGGAGATAAATTTAAATCGTTCAGCCAGTGGCAGGCAATGGGTTATGATCAGCATTCCGTGGTACTTAATCCCAACTTCAATAATTTCACAGATTTTGTACCTGCAGAGCGGCTTGACTACGGAACAAACCTTGGGGAGAGTCTCATTGAAGGATTGGCTATTGATGCGGCCTGGAGTAATGTAAGCCCGCACACAGCTAATCAGAATGGTATATGGCAGGTCGGGGCGAGGATCTACGAAGAAGAGGTCATCATTGAAGAGCCTTTGGATTCCGTGACCTTAATCTATCCAAACCCTGCACAGGGGATTTTCTATATTCTGAATAATGATCCGGAAAGGATCTATACGAACATGAAGATTTACAGTTACGGAGGAATGCTAGTCTGGCAGCAGGCCCTTATCCGTGAGCTGAATCAAGTATATCTTCCTGGAGGCTTTACTTCAGGACTCTATAGTGTTGTTCTGGAAGGCGAAGATCTTAATAACTATATTGAGAAACTGATAATTGTTGATTGATCAGAAGATTAACCCTTAATGAATTTTTGGGTAAGCAGGATCTGGTTTGCTGCAATCATAAGTACATAGATGCCGCTGTTCAGATGAGAGAGGTCAAAGTGCCGCGTGCTTTCATCTCTTGAAAGCTGTTCCCGATACACTGTTTTGCCTATCAGATCTACAATGGTGACTGTAAATATGTCGGCATCCAGCAAGGTGGTGAAGTCGATGGAAAATCGCCCGTCATTAGGGTTAGGATAGAGATTGAAGTAATCCCTGGCTTCGATATAGGATGTCACTGTAAGATCAAGGGAAGATGAAGTGGAAGAGGCCTTCATATTGTCAGTGGCAACAGCCTTGAGCTCATAGGAGCCAGCCGACAAGTCTTTAAGGGTAAACGAATAAGGAGCTGCCGTTTTCTCAAAAAGTTTCACTACACCATTAAAAAGCTCCACTTTTGTTATTGAACCATCAGGGTCTGAAGCATTTACATCAATAGTAACAGTGGCCGGAGCTGTGAATGAACTGCCTTTAGTGGGTGACGAAATACTTACAGTTGGCATTTTATTTACAGGGGTGGCCGGTTTAACAACAGTAATAGAGACGGAAGCTGAAACAGTTTTTGAGTTAACATTATCTTTGGCTACCGCCGTTAAAGAATAGGTTCCCTCTGGGACCTCTTTCCAGGTGATGGAATATGGAGCGGTTATTTTTTCCCCAATTTTGATATTGCCCTGAAAGAACTCTACTTTTATGATTGCCCCATCAGCGTCAGAAGCAGAAGCATTAACGGTTATTGAGGCAGGTGAAGTGAAGGAAGCACTATTTGAGGGAGAAGAAATAGTGACAACAGGTGGTTGGTTGACGACGCCAGGAGTAGGTGGAACTGTCTCAAAGGCACCAATATCCGGTGCTTGCCCATTGAATGGCAATCCTACATTTATTCCGGCATCAATTAAGTCTGACCCGGTTGCAAGATGCATGAAATCAATATCTGGCAAATCTCCATTTGCATTTCTGGGCGCTGACAACTGTGATCCGTCAAGACTTATAAAATCAGTATCCGAAAGAATTAATCCATTTTGCCAGCTATTATGATCAATAATTTGAAGAGATTGAGAATAAATATGATCACCATTTTTATAACTGAGGTTATTCCTCAGGATATCTCTTTGGTTGTAATCATAAAATAAGTAGCCATGATTTGTGTTAAAGGATGAAATATTGTTATTAAATTCCATCAACACATTTGCTCCATTCTGCGAAAAACCTCTTGTTCGATTATTATATGAGATACAATTTGAGAGTTTTCTTTGAGGAAGAGGTTCAGGTGTCCCTGATGTTATTCCTAATTTAAATCCATCGCCATTACCGGCAGCTATTTCTGTTTCAGGAACATAGCCATTGTGCCAGGCCCAGCAACTTTCAAAGATCAAAATACCTTCACATCTGAAATGATCGAAGCCATCATCTCCGTTTTCCCATGATCTACAACCTATCATAGTGTTTACTCTTTCATTACCATTTCTTTCCCGTATATCTGCGATTTCAATTCCATCAGCATGTTCTCCGGGGGTTGAAGAATATGGATCATAGTTACAGTATGTATCACAGTTTAATAATAGATTATTCTCTGAGTATTGAAGAACTTGTATCCCGGAACCACCATTATGATGGCTGGTGATATTTTCCAGGATTGTGTTATTGACAGAGAAAAATCTTATTCCAGCAGCTCCAAACCCATTAGTCTGATCTGCTCTTGTGACTGTCAATCCTTTTAAATGCCAATAGTTACAATTTTCAAAATAAATTCCAATATGGGAAGCAGGTTGAGTCATATTCCTGCAATCTAATATTGGAGTTTCACCAGGATAAGCCCAAATCTTAATCGGATTCGAAGATGTGCCACTGTGATTAAGCTGAAAAACTCCACAGTAATATTTATAACCAAAGGTACCTGAAGGATAGTAGGTGCCTCCTCTTATGAATACAGTATCGCCCGCTTTAGCTATAGTGAATCCTTTTTGCCAGGAGGCGAACGGTTGATCAATGGTTCCGGGATTATTATCATTCCCATTTACGGCAACGTAATAAGTTGCTGCCGATACAATTGAATAGAAAGCCAAAAAAAACAGGCAGAAAGCTATCTTCATGAACAGAGACTTATTTGACGAATGGTTAAAGATGTTTGACTAACATAACATTTTTAACGACGAAAGAATAATATTGTTACATCTGCAATATTATTTCTTTTTTTAATTCGTTTATCAATATCAATAAAATTAATTGCAACAATCCGAAATATGTCAGAGAAGACTCGAGTACACATAGTTGATTTACCAAAAATTATTATATCAGGTGTATAAAAATTTGACTTTCAGGCTTTTAAAAATTATCTTTAAAGTTCTATTACCCAAGAAGTTCTTTGATGAAATTTATTTCGAGACATTCATAAATGACATACAATTAACGAATTTAAAATTTGGACAAAAAATATGGTCTTTTAAGCATGGCTTTTTACCTCTTGAATATGTTTGGTATAACCTTCCCAAGAATGATTACAGGAACTATTTGCCTGCACGAAATAGTATTCAAAAAAGGTCGTTAAATGGTAGTTATAATGCAATACTGGCTAACAAGATTCTTTTTTGCAGGCACCTCAAAAGAGTAATTGAAGGAATTAACCACTTAAATGTTGTCGAAAGCATCGGATTTTTCGAGAATGGATATTTGCAGTCCTTACACTGCGAAGTTATTCAAGGAGAGGTAGATTCTCTATTACCCCTTATTGAAAAAACAGGTTTAATTCTGAAACCGATCTCTGGTGACGGAGGTGAAGGTTTATTACTTGTTGAGAAAACAGGGGGGGGCTTTTTGTTTAATAAAAATAAAAGCAATTGGGATGAGTTAGTCGGAATTTTTGGCAAACTGGATGGCTACCTAATTCAATCGAAGATTATTCAGCGAGGTTTCAGTAATGACATATATGGAGGTTCTGTTAATACCATCCGTATTGCCACGATGATTGATCCTGTAAATCATAAGCCTTTTATCGCTTATG
>CAYLYN010000286.1:0-4133 GCA_964387565.1 uncultured Rikenellaceae bacterium
GGGAAATTAGCTTTTATAAATCCTGTAATTATGTTTGCCGACGGCCTTTGGGTTGAGATAATAAGATGTATACCTATTGCCCTGGCAAGCTGGGCGAGTCTTCCGATAGGACCTTCTATTTCCCTTCCTGCTGTCATTATGAGATCGGCAAATTCATCTATTATAAGTACTATGTATGGAAGATACTTATGTCCCTTTTCCGGATTAAGTTTCCGGGAAGTGAATTTATCGTTGTATTCCTTGATGTTCCTTGACTGGGCAGCTTTAAGAAGCTCCAGCCTGTTGTCCATTTCAATGCATAATGAGTTCAGGGTATTAATAACTTTCTGAGTATCAGTAATTATTGCGTCTTCCTCTCCGGGTAGCTTGGCCAGAAAATGTCTTTCAATTTTACTATATAGAGGCAGTTCAACCCTTTTAGGATCTATCAGAACAAATTTGAGTTCTGCAGGGTGCTTTTTATATATTATTGAAGTTATTATTGCATTTATCCCTACTGACTTTCCCTGTCCCGTTGCTCCTGCAACAAGCAGGTGCGGCATCTTGGTAAGATCAACAATAAATGGTTCATTTGTGATTGTACGTCCAAGTGCCAGGGCAATATCGAATTTAGTCTCCTGGAATGCCTTGGATGTGATAAGCGACCTCATGGAGACCATTTCAGGTCTTTTATTAGGGACCTCAATTCCAACTGTTCCTCTCCCGGGAATTGGTGCAATGATCCTTATTCCAAGGGCTGACAGGTTTAGTGCAATATCATCTTCAAGCGACTTGATGCGGGCAATTTTTACACCTCGTTCAGGTACTATTTCATAGAGTGTAACAGTAGGGCCGATAGTTGCAGAAATGCTCCTGATACTTATCTTATGGTCACCCAGTGTTTTTATGATATTCTCTTTATTTTCAAATACTTCAGCGTTGTCGAATGAAGTTTCCGACTTATGCTCCCTGAGTATCGAAACAGGAGGGAATTTATATCTTGAAAGGTCCAGCCTCGGATCATAGTCTTCCATTATCCGTTCTACCTCCTTATCGCTCAGAATGTCATCTGCTTCAGGTTTTGAAATATTTATCGGAACCTCTTCCTTATCAGGAAATACAGAATTATCATTATCAAGGTCGTGAACAATTGATCCTTTCGGAGGAGGAATAATTTCAATCAGATCTGAGTCTTCTTGTCCATCCTCTTCATCTTCATCTTCTTCGCCGTTCTTATAGTTAAGATTTCTGACAATAAACTCTGCCTGCCCCTTATCTTCTTTTAGTGGTTCACCAGTTTCTTCATCAGCCTCCTGATCCTGTACTTCCGATTCTGCTGTAATATCACTATCCACAGGTTTGTTTCTGAACAGTCTGAACAGTGGCCTTACCAGGTTTGTAAATGTCTCAGGCTTAAAATTGAGGGCAAAAATCAGGTATGTAACTGTAATGGAGAGAATAAGTACACCTGTTCCCGGTGGTCCCATAAACGATTTAAGCCATTCTGTAATAAAATAACCCTGGGCTCCCCCCGGTCCGCTTTTCAGATATCCGTCAGCTTTACCAAATATAAAGCTCAGGATAATTGAAAGAATTATTGTAGCAAAAGTGAATTTACCGATCAGGCTCAGAGGTCTTATTTTGGGAAACTTGAGCAGGTAGAGTCCTGTAACACCGAAAATTAAAGGAATGAAGAATGCACCGTAACCAAAACCGAATGCTATAATATAACGGGCCAGAAATTGCCCGCTCTTTCCCGACCAGTTCCTGACTTTAATTTCAGCCCCTGATAATACTTCTGAATTGGCCAGGCTATCATCAAATTTCCAGTAAAACAGGTATGAAATACAAGCCAGCAGAAGATATAGTGCAAAACCCGTAATAAGGATACCAATAATGAATTTTATCCTCTCATCAGTAAAGAAGGATTTTGATTTTTCAGAACCTTTTGATGATTTTATTTTTTTCTTTGCAGACTCTTCCTTCTCTTTAGTCATTTCTGAATCATAATTTATTCTTCCGGTACGCCTGAAAAACGCAATCCAAAGGTAATAATTTTGGCACTTTAAAAATATGTGTAAGAATGATTTTGTAAAAAGATTGTTTAATTACAGGGACTTAAAGGATCACACATAACTTCTGCATGGTGCCTGATGCCTGATCAGAGACTTATCATTTTGTTGATGAACTTGTTTATCTCATCCCTGGAAACTCTCTTGAAGTCATTTCTTCTTGTGAATGTGTCATCACTGATATCCTTGCTATATACATTTTCCGCTGTAAAATGAACCTCAGTAGTACCCAGGTAAAAGAAGAAATCCAGCAGAACACCATCGATATCTTTAAAGGGAGTTGAGATATTTGAATTTTTTACATCAATTTCATCTGTATACCAGACACTCATTACCTTGCTACGGTCGGAAGGAAAGGTAACCTCGGCATTTTTGCAGTTGAATCCGCAGATCTGTGCCGTTTTTGAAGTCTTCTTGATTTCCATTCCATCCATGCCTTCAAATCCCGGGAATACTTCACCTTCTGCTGCAGCATAATAATACTTAATTGTGAAAAGGCTGAAATAAGTATCAAAAATACCCTCATCAGGATTCGAAAGATTTATGATTCCGGAATTCCCGAAGGCAGAAACCATTTCGAAGAGCAACTTATCTTTTTTGAAGTAAACAATCAGATTTTTTGGAAGTACTTCCTTAGGCACACTTCCCAGGGTTCCTCCATATTCAATGGAATAATGAATCTCTCCCTGGTTAATGTTTTTACCTCCTTGTTCTCTGCAGGAAGGACTTAGAAAGAGTATAAAAATTATAATAATAATGGAGAGTGTCCCGAACCTCACTTATCTGTTATTAATATGAATCATGTAAAAATAGCATTTTTTTTTAATTATAGTTCTCAACACTGATAATTATACGTACGGAGTAGTAAAACTATGTTCTTTAACATATTTGTCTGCATACTATTTTACACTCTTATCTTATTCTTATTCATTTACTATTTGATAGTTTTGCTGTTTAAAGTAGTCTTATGAAGAGAAAACTAGCAGTTGTTGCGCTCGGAGGAAATGCTTTACTGAGAGGTGAGCAGGTAGGGACGATTGATGAACAGGAACAGAACACGACTGAAACCCTTGAGAATCTTGTATTCCTGATAAACGAGGGATATGATCTTGTCATAACTCATGGCAATGGTCCGCAGGTTGGAAATATTCTAATGCGCAATGATGCAGGAGAACATATGTATTCGATAGCACAGATGCCTCTTGATATCTGCGTTGCAGATTCCCAGGGCGGAATAGGCTATATGATTGAAAGAATGCTCAGAAATGTACTTAACAGGCATGGAATAAAGAAGAATGTTGTATGTATTGTAACACAGGTGCTTGTCGATATAAATGATCCTGCATTTACTGATCCGCAGAAAAGGGTCGGCAAAATCTATTCAAAGGATGAGGCTGAAGAGCTGGCTGCCAGTAAGGGATGGCTCTTTAATGTTGAGATAAAAGCGGAAGGTGGTTACCGGCGTGTTGTTCCTTCACCTCTCCCGGTCAGTATAATGAATGATAAAATAATCAAAGATCTTGCGGTTAATGGTAATATTGTCATAGCAGCAGGAGGAGGAGGCGTACCTGTTTACCTCGATGAGAAGAATGACGTAAGGCCGGCCGAGGCTGTTATTGACAAGGATCTGGCATCCTCCCTTCTGGCATCACAGATTGGAGCTGATGAATTTTATATACTTACTGATGTACCATATATATATATAAATTTCAATAAGCCCGACCAGGAGGTAAAAGAGTTCCTGAACTATGCCGATACACTTAAATATCTTAAGGAGGGACATTTCGCAAAAGGAAGCATGGCGCCAAAGATTGAAGCCTGTCTGAATTTTATTAAAAACGGGGGGCGAATGAGTGTAATCACCGAAGCATTTAAACTGGCCGATACCAGGTACGGTTCTAAAATTACAATGGAATACGAAGACGACAGACGCTAGGAAAAAGGCTACAGGTATCAGGCATCAGGCTCAAGGCAATAAGAAGTTTCAGGCTTACACACCAGATATTCTGCATCTGTCTTCCTCCTTTTAATGCTGAGCCTGCCGAAGCACGACTTCCCACTTCCGACTTCCGACTTCCGACT
>CAYLYN010000287.1:0-4126 GCA_964387565.1 uncultured Rikenellaceae bacterium
CCACCTCCGCCCTCCGAAGCTTTAGCGAAGGAGGGCTTTGCTTTTTATTCCAGATTTATGCTAAATTTGAGTACATTGTTATGCTGTAGTTATTTACGTGCTAAACCTTCTTCGGGCTACGGTGGACGGTGCCCACTAAATTGAGCTGATTATGGAATATGTATACATTTTAAAATGTTCTGACAATACTTATTATACAGGTCACACAGCTGATCTGGAAGAAAGGTTAAACAGACACAACAAAGGTGAAAACATTTATACAAAAGCCAGAAGACCTGTAGTCCTCATAACCTACCTGGCTTTTTCAGATAAATATAAAGCCATTTCCTTTGAAAAATACCTTAAATCCGGATCGGGTAAAGCTTTTGCACAGAAACGTTTAGTTTAATTCCTCGAACCTGTACTCTCGTCCTGTTTTGACTCACTTCGTTAGTTTAGCTCACCTCGGTAAATCGTGTTTAGGTTCTCACACTTTTTTTCCTGCACCTGGTATAAGACAGGTTTTGAGAAACATCCTTCCATTTTACAACCAATTTCCTGTCAGATTAAAGAACTCCCACTCTGAGTGATAAGATTGTTAAAATTTCTGCTTATTGCGTTGTACAAAATATTGTCAGGCGTTGCTTTATTTGTAAGCTCAAACTTCAAATAGAATGCATGTTTAAGGATTTTGGAAAGAATAAATATAAGATATCTAATCAGTTACCAGGATTTTAATATCAAGTAACAACTTCATGCCACATTATAGTTATTAGTATAAAACAGTTACTATCCAGGCTCCTGGCTGGTTTATTGTAATTCTAAGCTCATAGTTAATCATGGCTGAGTACCAAACGTTGGGAGCGGTGAAAGTGAGTTTTCCCCGGAAAGGAAATTCAACCTGCTCATAACCGGTAAATTCCGGGAAGATTTTTTCTGAACCTGAACTTGATTGCATCAGTA
This sequence comes from uncultured Rikenellaceae bacterium, assembly GCA_964387565.1. Taxonomy (GTDB): domain Bacteria; phylum Bacteroidota; class Bacteroidia; order Bacteroidales; family VadinHA17; genus LD21. Next base: position 943 of record CAYLYN010000287.1, read on the forward strand.
GCTCGCTTACTGATGAATTATAACTTCCTGCTCTTGAAAACCTGTATTTTACACATGGTCTTTCTCCTTCTTTAAAGCAGGTCACCCTTCCTATATTTGAAAGATATTCAATATTATAAGGTGGTGGAATCTTCATACCCATGTACTTATCATTCTTCCATTCACCATCTTGAACTGAAACTTTATCGTGATATGTAAATTCATACCGGCCTTTCCCGTGTCTCATTCCTTTTTTCCACCCTCCGGTATATTTAGCTCCGTTTCTCCACAGGTAGATTCCTTCACCGTCAGGATATCCCTTAACAAATTCACCCTTATAATAATCTTCTCCTAAAGCTTCACCCGTTCCGTTTGCAAAGCCGTCTCTACAGTCACCTGAATATTTACCTTCAAGTTCGGGCATAAGCACTCTACAGCCTGGTTGTGCATTCAAAGAACCGGCAATAAATAACACTGCAATAAACAATATTACTTCATTTATCCTTTTCATGTTCAATCAGGTTTAGAAAATTGACCATGAACTTGAATTAGTTACTTAAATAACAAATTTATAATACGAAATAAGAGAAGTCAAATTTATTTCGTTACATGCGTTATCTTTCTTCAAATAAGGTATTTATTAATACCGCAAAGAATGCTCGTTAAAACGTTTTTTGATCAAATTTGTTAATATTTAAGAATATCCAGATTCTCAAAACCTGAGTCTGTATCTCCTTATGGAAATTGTCCTGAAATTTGCCGTATCAGCTATTGGTTCGTCTGATTTTTTTTGTAACTTATGTCTATTAAAATGACTCTTTTATGGCACCTCTCAGTAAAAGAATTCAGATTGCCGGAATATTGCTGGCTTTTTCGGCAGCAATCTGTGCACAGACAGTGCTTACAGGGTTATGGAAATACACCTCTCCCGAAGGTGAAATGACCATGCAGGTAAATGAAAACACTATCCTGATCAACGGTCAGAGTTTCCCGTACCAGGTGAGGGATAATACCATGTATATCAACGAGGGATACCAGATAACTCCCTATCCCTACAAGATTTCCGGCAATAAGCTTTCGATGGTATTTCCTGGTGGCATGAACATTGAATTCACACGCAGCGAAAGCATCTCTTCTCCGGCACAGCAATTGCCGCAGAGTATGGCACGACCGGCTGCAGGCAATGATCAGGACGCAAAAAAATCTACCCCGTCAGGCAGGTGGGTCTTCAGCAATGAGCAGGGCAGGCTTATTCTGGAATTTCTTAGCGACAGCGAGTTGTCTTTCAACGGCGAGACAACTTCATACAAAATCAGTAATGGGATAATTCAGGCAATGGGTGACTTCAACTGGATTGACTATCCTTATACAATGAACCAGAATATTCTCTCAATCACTTTTCCTGATGGTAGTGTAATCCCTTTCACCAGGGATAATCCGCAATCCGCTGACAAGGCGAATGAAGCCTCACCATCTGCGAATCAGCAGACAACCGAAGGAGGCGATGTATGGCAGCTGCAGGGTGCTATTTGTTCCTGGTCAGGATCTTCAAGCTCCTACAGCAGTTACTCGCGGACACAGAAAATTGTCTTTGATGGCCGTGGAAATTTCCAGCTCGGATCGGAAAGCAGTTTCAGCAGTGATGCTGGCATGGCTTATGGTGGGAACCAGAATGTCAAAAGAGGTACCTACAAGGTGAGGGACATGCTTGTGATTCTGTATTTTCAGGATGGTACCGCTAATGTGTTCCAGGTTAAAACTCGTCAGAACAGCGGAATGATAACAGAGATGATGTTTAACGGTACTCTTTATGCAAAAGGGCTTTGTGAAGAATAGATGCAGATTGTGCCGGATTTGTATCTTTTAGATGACCTTTCACCCCTTACAAAATCGGGAATTCTTTATAAAATTTAAGCAGGCTGATGGTTTCGCTTCTCATTCCCCTTTGTACAAATTTTTTCATGCTGTCTTCCATCATTTCTCCCATTCCCTGCAATAATCCTTTATCATTCATTGATTCCAGAAGGTCAATGCATTGCTGAAGATATTCGGTTAAAGGCATTTTCATACGAGATTCAACAATATTTTTATTCAAGGGAGTACGTTTTTCCATAAAAAACCAGCAATCGAATATATCTCTGTTTGTAATGCCGGATCGGTCAAGCAAAGCGCATAGTTTATGGGCAAACATGTCTTCCTGCACCATGACTTTTACGTTTATTCCCAATAGATTTCTAATCTCATAACGGTTTTCAAAAATCCGGTTTGAAATTTCAACTTTTAGTTTTCGTTCACCGTATCCGTAATTTAGTACGATTACAGGGCCATAAAACTTTTTTGCCTCATCGTAAATGCTACCGTATTTGAGCAGAATTATCTTAATCTTATTGTAAACAAGATCCTCCTGTTCCTGATCTAAAAGATTAAAATCTAAATCGACAGAAAAACGAGGCAGATCATAAAAAAACATCAGGGCAGTGCCCCCTTTGAATCCTAAATTATTCGACAGTTCAATGTCAGAATAAATGTCCTTCAGGATTTGAACCAGGAGAAATTTGTGTTTGTTTAAATCAATCATCGGGAATAAGTTTCGTTACTCTGTCAGTCAATGCTTTTGACATATATATGGGTAAAAGGTTATATACCTTGGTTCTGTTTAGCGGATTTAGATTGTCAAAATAAAAGGTTCTGTTCAAATATAGAAGATCCAGGAAAGCCCTTTCGCTTGAGGCAATATTGACCTGATCAATTTGTCTGACTATTCCTTTCATGTTGGCCATTATCTCACCTTTAATTTTACGGTAAATGAAGGTTTTGTTCTCAACTTCAATATTTCGGCTTAAATAACTAACAGAGGTTATGCGTGAATCAAACTGAAACAGAACACCTGCTTTTTGAAGCACATATTCCAAAGAAATATATGAGGGTGTATAAAGGAGACATGCCAACTCTTCATTACTATAATTCGGCTTGGCGTAAATGCCTTTTCGTGGATTTAGCAACTTACCCGTTCGGACATAATAGTTCAATTTTTTATTTAATGATTCAAAATCTTTTTCTCCGAGTATCAATGCAATATCTCTTAGTCGAAATACTGTCTGTTTCTCCTTGAAAACAGATAATATAATACTATTTTTTATATTTTGTGAACCGGTCATACGAATATTTAGGATGTTCAGTTCACAAATATAGTGATTTTTTATAA
>CAYLYN010000288.1:0-1247 GCA_964387565.1 uncultured Rikenellaceae bacterium
GCAACAGCTATGGCCGGTGAGATGCTTGGTCTGAAAATGATCTATCTCGAAGCCGGAAGCGGAGCTTCACGCACTGTTCCTGCTGATATCATAAGTTCCGTAAGAAAAAATATATCTATTCCGGTAGCCGTTGGAGGAGGTATCAGAACCAGGGAACAGATCAGGGAAATATACAATGCTGGAGCTGAAATTCTTATTATTGGAAACGGGTGTGAGAAAAGGCCGGAACTCCTCAAAGATGCCTGCGAGATAAGGAATGAATTTATGTGAGAGGCTGTTGCAACAGCCTCCTATCTGAATAATTCAGTTAATGGTTGCCCGGTACAAGCATTTGGATATGGAACCTTGCAAAGCGATGATAATGTTGCTGCAATATCTGTCATATTCACCTTTCTTGTGACAGATTCCCTGTTAACAGTCCATCCATACCATATTAAAGGAACATGAGAATCACATTCATAAGGCGAATTATGATTTGTAACAAATTCTCCCTCCTTCTCCACCCAGCCGGGATTTAATGTAATTATTACATCCCCTGATCGTTGCGGATTAAAATTATTCATAATCCTCCTCAGGTTTCCATTACTGAAATCATTGGCTTCAAAAGCTGAATATGGATATGCGGCAGCAACCCCGGAGAACTGAACAAGAAAGCGGGCTACCTTCTTCTGAACTTCATCAAGCGGAAGTCTTGCATCCTCAATAAGGGTCCTGTTAAGATATACCTGCCTTTCGGAGTAGCCCTTAACCCAGTCGCCTTCTCCATACACAGCATTCATATAACTCCTGAGCAGCTGAACAGCCTGGTTCTGCCTGAAATATCCCGAGGGAATACGATTTCGCTCCAGTACCGTTGGTATCTCAGAAATACCATGCGAAGAGGTAAAATAGATAAGAATATTCCTTTTACCTATACTGTCATTCAGATAAGTAAGAAGATACCTTATCTCATCATCAAGCCGAAGAATAGCGTCTCCCATTTCAACAGATGAAGGACCGAAACGATGGCCAATATTATCAGTTGCAGAATAACAAATTGACAAATAATCTGTTACATCATCCTTACCGAGATTTTCCTTTTCAATTAACCTTAATGCGAAACTTGTAGTAAGGGAATTTGCAAATGGGGTTTCTCTGAGTAGTGTATAAGTATCCTTTGGCCCGGTAATCTCTTTTGATCTGATCTTCTTCAGATCATACGGGAAGTAATTGACTGATCTGAAACCGGCTTCATGCTTATTTGAATC
>CAYLYN010000288.1:1347-4082 GCA_964387565.1 uncultured Rikenellaceae bacterium
GAGTGAAGGCCTGATTCAAAGCTGCCTCCGACCGGATTAACAACAGCATCCTTGGTGGCATATATAAGTTCATTCTTTAACGGAACATACCAGCTGTCGGAAGGTATTCCATGATATGATGGTTCAGCTCCCGTTGCAATTGTTGCATGACCCGGAGCCGACTGTGTAAGCATGTATTCGAATGAAGCATTCCTGAAATATGAACCTTCATTTATTAATCTCTTAATACCATTATCGCCGAACCTGTCCCTGAAACGTTCAATCTGATCGTAACGCAACTGTTCAATAATAATTCCTATTACAAGCCGTGGCTTTTCAGGAGGCAGATATGCACCCTGTCCTGATAAACCATCAAAAAAATAGATCAGCAGAAAAAAAATTACTGATCCTCTATGCAATACTTTCCAATTCATCATATCCGTTATGTACAAAAAGCTCAAAAAGTTTCCTAATCTTCGCACGATAAGCTGCAAAAATACTTTTTTTAATTACAGTAGCAAATGTTAAGTTATTTCATACGGACAAACTTTCCAATGGATAATGCTCCGGTAACATCGTTTCTGAATATTATAATGTAACTACCTGGAGCAAATGCAGATGCATCAATAGAAAGTTGTTCTCCAGCGATATAGAATTCGTTGAATTCCCTCAGAAGTTTTCCTGAAACAGACGTAATCATAACATTTATATATCCGGACAATGCTTCAGGAAGCACAAAATTAATTGTTCCTGATGTGGGATTTGGAAAAACTACAGGAGGATCTGACAGAGGAATTTCAATCCCATTTAAAGAAGGCTGCAAATCTGCAATCAAATCTGTCTTTTGTCCTGCAAACACAGTTATGTCATTTATAATCTTACTGCTATAGCCCTCAGCGGTAATTAGAATGTTATACGAACCGGGTTCAAGCATTCTTACAAAAGATCCGTATAATGAATCCGAATAAACATGTGAACTGTCAACATCATGACCATATATGAATACTTTCGCACGAACCGGTGAATTGTCGGTCGCATCTCTTATGAGACCATGAATGCCATATAAAGCGTTTTCAAGATATCCTAGCAATGATTTATTGTTATAGAGCCATAACAATCCCAACTGGGCAGCCGGAGTTATCTTTATTCTGTCCAGTTCAATAGTCACCTCCCTCCCCTGTAGCTGCCAGGTTACAAAATCCTGTCTTCCTCCAAAGATCTCATACCAGTCGTAGCCCCTTGTCACACCATTTGATAAATCGGTCATATACCCTGTCCCAGAATAAAAATGAACCGTATCAGCATAAGCTCTGCTGATATTCAGAAACCACTCATCATCAGCATGTAAGCTTGTGCGGTACTTTGAGGTCTTGAGGTCCCAGGGATAATTAACCACCTCTGCCCCACTGTGAAAATTAGCTGAAAGCACGAATTTGTGCTTCCGCATGAAATTAATCATATCAACATTTTCCTTTGGGACAACAATTGAAGGATCCATGGGATCAGGAAAAGTCCTGTTAAGATTAAACCCGTTTGCATTATTCCTGACAGGATTAGTGATAGTATTGCCTGTAAGGTAGGTTCCGTCGGGATTTGCAAGTGGATTTATATATATCTGAAGATTATCTACCAGGTTTTTAACTCTTTCAGATGTATTGTAATTCTTCAGAAGATAGTCGATAAACCTGAGCATCAGAACGAATCCACCTGTCTCATCTCCATGCATGGTTGAAGAATAAAACACTTCCGGTTCAGCTTCATCTGATGCTACATTGTCAGAAATCTTAACTGCAAGAACAAGCTTGTTATAAACGCTGGTCCCAATAGTATCCAGACGGCATAGTTGAGGATAATTGGTCACAAAACTCCTCATAATAGAGTCATATTGTGTATATGATGGGTAACTCTCCCACTCCATAGCCTGCTTCATATCAGCAGCAGTCAGAATTCCTTTGTCGCCACCGACATCAACAATTTCATATTCAATATCCTGCTTAAGAAACCAGTCAAGGTCTCCGGAAGTTATAGTAATGAAGAGTTTTTTATCCCTCAACGAATATACTGAGAGCTGCCTGCTCAGAAAACTTGCCTGCTCTTTTGAATAAAACTCTATTGTTATATCAGCCTGTCCGTATTGAAGTATTATTTCACGGAGTTTTGAATCCTTACTTACCTCCCGGGATAATAATCCTGAAGAGAGCAACAGAAAAAATAATATCAATATCGGATTCTTCCCCTTCATATTTAAATTTAAACGTTGAACCTGATATGAAGAATATCTCCATCCTGTACTATGTAGTTTTTCCCTTCAACATTGAATTTCCCTGCCTCCTTGCATGCATGCTCCGATCCAAGCGATACAAAATCTTTATATTTCATTACCTCAGCCCTTATAAATCCGCGTTCAAGATCGCTATGTATCACGCCGGCCGCCTGAGGTGCTGTCATTCCTGTCTTTATAGTCCATGCCCTGATCTCCATTGGACCCACTGTGAAGAATGTCTGAAGATTAAGCATCTTATAGGCAGCCCTTACAAGTTTATCAACGCCGGGTTCTACCAGACCTGCATCCTTAAGGAAGGCTATCCTGTCCTCCTTACTTTCCAGCTCAGCAATTTCAGCCTCTATGGCTCCTGCAATCACAAGAATCTCAGCATCCTTCCCTTTAAGGAATTCTTTTATCCTCTCAACATATCCGTTACCTGTAACAGCTGACTTTTCATCCACATTACACACGTACATCACAGGCTTCATTG
>CAYLYN010000289.1:0-4070 GCA_964387565.1 uncultured Rikenellaceae bacterium
TAAAGACATCCTTATGGTTGAATGCTATAATTTCAGGAAGCCTTAAGCTAAACTGGCTGTAATACAAATTAAAATATAGTTTGTTATCCAGCACCTGCTTCAGCTTCGCATCATTGAAATAAGGGGCAATCTCCCCGGAAAGACGGTTGGGTACGTACTCCCTGATGTTCTTAACATCTTTCTTAAACAGGTAGCGACTAATATAGTGAACCGGCACCTCTTTGTGAAACCACCATAAAGAGATCATTTCTTTTAAGATTTGCTTCAGGGATTTGCGTTCCGGATCGTTTAAGACCTCTTTAAGCAATTGTTTGACTGATCGCCTGTAAATATTTCGCATGGTTGCAGCTTGATACGTTTGATGATTAAAATATGCTTCGATTGGTTAGTTGAAAGAATTCAGATATTATTATCAGGTATTGTGACAAACGTCCTTTACAAAAACTACAGTATTTAACAAGGCCGCTTCAGGGTGGTATCTTATTTTATATCCTTCTGCCATGTTTTTGCCAAAAGAGCTTGAAATCGGAGTCTAACATCTTGCGAACTAAAGTTTTTATTGGCATAGGCAACAGCGTTTCGACTAAGCTCTTCCCTATAATTGAGATCCAGGAGAAGCAGCTTGATCGCATCTGCAATTTTTTTGATGCTTTGGACTGCAACGCAATGTCCACACATATTGTCATGAAAGAGTTTATACAATGCGGTCTCAGTCGAGGCATATACCAGGATCGGGGTTCCGGATATCATATATTCTGGAGCCTTGGTCGGCATGGAATACTTCAGAAATCTTATGCTGTCTCTGGTGAAGTCATTGGCTATAACCAGGATGTCAGCCTGGGAATAAAGCTCTGGAAGCATTTTATACTCCACAGGAGGATTCACAGTCACCGATCTGTAAGTTTTGATTTGATCCAATACCCCGGGATCGCTTCTGGGTGACTGAATGTGCAACCTGAGATCAATGCCTTCGGAGCGAACCAGATCTACAGCCTCTGCCAGGTCGTACAAAGACTGTTCTATTCCCCTGCCGATCCTCCCCGAAAACAGGATAACCTTCGTACCTTCTTTCAGGCCAAGATCTTCCCTGGTAAAGGGGGTCCACTTTTCAAGATCAATTGTATTGTGAAATGAATAGAAATCATGTCCATATCTTCTTTTATATTCAGAAGACATTTCATCACATATGCTTAGATGAAGGTCAACAACATCTAACAAATCCTGAAACTCAATATTGATTTTCTGTTTCCAGTATGCCCTGCAAATACTCCTGTCAGCAATTGTAGATGGCCAATCGTCCATCATATGAATCACTGAAGGCATGTTCAAATAAACAACAAGGCTCTTTGCAAAATTGATGCTTTCCCGGTTTGATATCTGGAAATAGAGGAGTTCGGGTTTATATACTGCCAGCCATGATCTAAGACAATCTGAAATTAGAATTCTTGAAATAAAATGATCCAGGCCCAAAAATTTAATAGACCAATTCAGCAAGAGAGCTGATTTCTTCTGCTTGCTTCTGGGTTCATTTGGCTGGCACGAATTGACAGAGGTTCTCAGGTTTTCAATCAGGCCTGATTTATGTTTTGGCCTGATAAAACAGAATGGAAATTTCCAGTGTATTTCCTCTTTACCCAATTGGTAATAGGTATCACAGACCTCATCAGATACTCCTGCTAACATAAATTCATAAGAAACAACTGCAATCCTGTCTTTGGGCCATCCATGGAAAAGGTTGGAAAGAGTGATCCCCCCCCCAGAGTGTCTGTTAAAGGTTTGACTGAAAATTAAAATTCTGGGGAAGAAGTTATCTGAAATCATTAATAAAAAGTATTTGATACCCACGAAATGTTGATTTCATAGAGACAATTCTATGACACATCTTTTCAGGTCGATGTCCTGCCAGACTCAAACAATCCAAAAATCCAGAAACTGGTTATTAATGTAAAAAACAGTATACCATAACTTACAGATATGCTCAACACTATAAGTAAGAACAGAAGCTTGCCTTTGTAATTGAAGTGTCTCGAGAACAGGACTGATGTTCTGTACGTTGTGATTATAAAGAAGGTAAATCCTACCAGACCATATTGAGCCAGAAACGTTCCAATTCCTGATATTGCAGAAATATTAACACCTATCTTTTCTGTCCATGATTCTCCGGCTATACCACCCGTACCAAAAATCGGGTTAAGATAAAAGTCCTTAATGGCAATGACAAAAGAAGCAAAGCGTTGTGGAGTAACTGATGTTTCCCTTCCGTAGCCCGCTGCGACTATATAATCTACCCTATTGACATCTTCAAAAAGGCTAAGGATTTTTTCAGCCATAAAAGGAAGAGAAAAGACAAATACCAGACCGACGATAAAGAGGGGTACAACCAGGACAATAGTTTTCATGTTTGTATTGAAATAATAAAACACCCCTATCAGTATGAGTATTATAAATCCAGTTGTGGACTGAGTGGAAAGCAGCGCAAGCAGCAACACAACAAGACGTCTGCCCTGACCTTTATCTGATGGACTGAAAAATAGATTAATGAAAACTGCAATACATAAATAGACGGCAAAACTACCCGGCTCCCATGCAAAGCCGCAATTCCTGGGAGGAAGATGATTGTACAGGACTGAAAACGATGAAGGCTGTACTGAATAAAAAACTATATTGAGGCCATCGCCGGTAACGTGAGAAAATTCCTTGATTTTCGGTATATGTGAGAGCAACCCGAAAAGAGTATCCCCTCCAAGGATAATCTGGATAAACCACATAGAAACCCCAATAATTGCCAGGATATAGATAAGACGTTCATATACCTTGAACAGATCGAATCTCAATGACTTGATAACAACATATGCAGTAAAGAAGATGGACGGATAGTGGACCAGAAGTGAGGGATAGAAGGTCTTGTACTTTATTGTGATCGCAATGAAATAAAACAAATAGAGGAAGATGAGAAGAAAGAAATTCCTGTTAAACTGAATATTGTTCTTCAGTACCAGAATAGCGCTTAATAAAACTGGCACAAAAAAGATCAGAGGTTGATCCCTGAAGGAGGTAAACAGTACAAGTATATTTGCGTTACCCAGATAGAAGATAAGTATTAATACAACGAAGTATTCAAATAAACCAGGTTTATTGAGGTTCTTCAGAGAGTTTCTATTATTTACCAAATATTCCATCCCGGCTATCTTCATTTCTGGAAACTTTACAGATCATGGGTTGCGTATATGTTCACAAACTCTATGATATCGACCCGTAATTCAACCATCATTATTCCTTATTCAATATTTCCCTTACTTACTGATAATCTCGTTCAAAATGAATCTGAGATTCTCTTCATATGCTGCCGGAGTAAAAGTCCGGATAGCAAAAGCATGGACTTTTTCAGATAACAACTCAAGCTCTGAAGGATCAGACTCTGTCAGAACGGAGAGCATATGATCCAAATAATCAATCCTATAATCCTCCAGAAAAATAGCATTCTCACCTAATCGGTTAAACCCGGCATCCTTCATAACAACCGGAATCAAACCGTGCATCATGCTTGTTGTAATGGAAGTGGCCATTCCCTCTGAACATGAAGGTAAGATTGAAAATGAACATGTCTCTGCAATTCGCAGAAATATTTCCGAATTAATATTTATAAACCCATAATCAATAATATTACTCCTGGCAGGTACTGCAAGTAATTCCCGTGAAACCTGATCAAGACCACATATGTGGAGAGTTATATCAGTCCTGGTGCTGGCAATATCAATAAGCAGATCCAATCCTTTATGGATCACGGCAGATGAACCCAACCACAAGAAGTGCCTCCTTGTTTGCATATGATCCTTAGACTTGAATACAAAATCAGAATTCAGGAATCCAGTTGGACTGATTGTAAATGGATTGTCATATTGTTTCGCAAATTGCTCTATTTCGCCCATCGCAATGATGTGATCATATTTGACAGCAACATGTTCTGGTTTATAAAATCGTCCGCTCCTTTGGATAGTCCCTTTCCTTTTATGTCGCTCATAGAAATAATCAAGCCTCTTCACTTCCTCCCTCATGGAAAATTCGGGGTG
>CAYLYN010000290.1:0-4052 GCA_964387565.1 uncultured Rikenellaceae bacterium
ATACAAGCTGGAAACAGTAAATAATGAGAAGCTTAAGTCATGGATACTTTCAATCTACAAACCCGGAAATTATCCTGGAAGTGAGGCAGAAGCCGGATCAAAATTCGTAATTGCTTCGCCAGCATCTCTCGTTGATCAGGCAGAAACAATTACGTGGATTGACTGTTACAACGGGACACCTAAAGCAACCGTCAACAGATTCCTAAGTACAGCTGAGAAAGAAGCCCTTATAAAACTTAATCTATTAATCTGGAGTGAAGAAGCTCAGGTCAAGGCACAGCTCTATGAACAAAAAATGGCTATACTTAACTGCAGGTCGAAGTTAACCCTTGTAGTTGCAGAAAAAGACATGGGAGAAAAACTTGGCCTGCATCCTATCCTGATTCAATTATCAGCTCAATTTGAAAACCTGAAGAACATTGTGTCTGTGAATCCTGCTCCTGCAGGTGAAAACATTGAAATTGAGAAAAAAGAACTTCCGTCAGCTCAGCTTATGATCGAAATGGGGCAACAGAATATGTTTACCCCTCGCCCTAAGGAAAGCTACTCTTCAGTATATGAGCTGATACAGAATCCTCTCGATTATGTTCTTAACCATCAGGCCGGCTTATCCTACTCTAGTGTACTGGAAATGAGCAACGAAAACAGGACAATGGGTAATGTTGCCCACCAGTTCATACAGAATCTTGTTGATGAATCCGATATGAATCTTTCTGTGATGAAAGAGGTAATGTCAAAAGAGTATCAGAACAGTTTCAACAAGGCTGTCCTGCAGAAGGGTGCGATCCTTTTGCTGGATGAAAACAAAATCATCCTTTCAAGATTTGCCGAACAGGTAAGGCAGTCCGTCAACAACCTTCTTAACATCATTGAACACAATGGCCTCAAAATCTCTGGATGCGAGGTTGTTAAAGAGTGCATGTTTGAAGGTTTGTTTGATATGGAGGCACGAATAGATATGCTTTTATCCGATTCGGCCGGTAATTATCTGATATTCGATATGAAATGGTCGTCGGGTAAAACCTACCACAGACTTTTGGAGGCAAACAGGGCATTGCAGCTTGAGATTTACAGGTCGGTCCTTAAAAAGGCAGAAACCGGGAGACAAGTTTTCACTGTTGCATATTTCATTCTGACGAACGGAACACTGCTGACTACAGTGAACCTTACAGGTAATAATGTAAAGGTCCTGACACCTGAGAATGTGAACGATATCTTCGAACAGGCCGTGAATTCCTATTTATACAGATGGAAACAACTCCAGGGAGGGAAAATTGAATCTGCAGAAAAAATGACACTTGAACTTTTAGATTACCATAGAGATACTCAACAGAACAACCTCTATCCTCTGGATACCGATTATGATAACAATGATTTGAAGGCAGAAAATGGTTTCAGCAATTTTAAAACATTCAAGGGAGGCTTAAAATGAAAAATATTGAATTCATTAATGCCGGAGCCGGCTCCGGTAAAACACATACCCTTGTCCATCTGCTGGCCGATTATCTGGCAGGTGAAAGAGGTACATACAAGCCTTCAGAAGTCATACTTACCACCTTCACGGATCTTGCTGCCAGAGAATTTCGTGAAAAGGCGAGGGAGGCACTTCTTAAGAAGAGTTTGTTTGATGAGGCATCGCTGCTGGACAGTGCAGCAATTGGCACTGTCCATTCAATTGCTTACGGATTCGTAAGAAAATACTGGTACCTGCTGGGCCGGGGTCCGGTTGATAATGTTATGTCAGAAGATGATCAGCTGTTCTTTATGAACCAGTCACTTGCAGGACTGGCATCAGACGAAGACATCCGATTCTTCGATGAGATTATGAAAGAATTTGGGTTCTCCAGGTATGACGGTAAAAGGAAGGTGGATGACACAGATTTCTGGATGAGGCACCTGAGAGCTATAATTGAGAAAATGCAGCAGTATGACATCACTGAACTCAAAACCAGCCTTTCCAGATCAAATAAGCTGATTGACAGGATATTTATACATAATGTCACACTTAATAATACTGCAGTTCTTGCTACACTGGAAAAATATATTGATATCTGTACGGCAAACGATCGAAGGGAAATCGCTGAAAAAATCGTGAAAGACGGTTCTCTGAGGTACTGCTTCCTTACAGACCTTGCGTCACTTGACCCAAAAGGTAAAGAAAAGCAGCTTGTTCCTGAGATAGACAAGGTTATTGCCGATGCACTCAAGGCTGTAAGATCGAACCATTACGGAGCAAAACTCAGATCGTACAATCAACGTGTCTTCGGGCTTGCCGCAAAATGGAAGGATGAGTACAATCTGTATAAGGTAAGGAATCATCTCATCGACTACAATGACATGGAGAGGTTGTTTCTTGAACTCCTTATGAAAGAGGAAGTGACGGAAGAAATAAGGCGAAGCTATAAGCTTGTATTTGTCGATGAATTCCAGGATTCAAGCCCGCTTCAGGTAAAAATATTCGACAGGCTGTCAGAGTTGGTTGAAAAGAGCATATGGGTCGGTGATCCCAAACAGGCGATATATGGATTCAGGGGATCTGACGCCCTGCTGATAAAAGCTATTACAGGGATATTCAATGTTGGCGATGACAAGAATAACCTGGCAAATGGAGAACCACTCGGCAACTCATACAGATCCCGAAAAGGACTGGTAGATCTTGCCAACAGCGTTTTCACCAGAGCTTTCGACGATCTGAAGCCAGACAAGGTAAAGCTTAATGCAACCAGGAATGACGCAGCCGATTTTGCCAAGAATCCAGAGGCTGAATTGATCCATTGGCATCTCAACCTGGGAAGCGATAGGGCAAATAACACTGATCATTACCAAAATCTGGCACAGAAGGTTATCGGGATCCTGAATGATAAGAAAAAGGTTTACGACAAGAGCCTTTCAGCGCTTAGGGAAATTCAGCCTCATGATATTGCAATACTCTGCAGGTCACGAAGAGAGGTTAATGAGATTGCCGCCATTTTACAGGAATATGGCCTTATAACCACAGGTCAGACTGCCGACACGACCTTCTTCGAAACAGCAGAAGTAAAGCTTTTTATGGCAATTGTGAATTACATTCTAAATAACCTGAATGACCTTGCCAAGGCAGAGATATTGTATCTGTGTGACACTGAAAACCATTCCGTTGCAGACATCATAACTTCTAGGATTGAATATCTGCCCGTAAGAAATGAAGCTCTTGAACGGAGAAAAGCAAGTGAAGAACCTGATGCTATCATGGTACCACGTTGGGAGGGTGAAAATCCCATCGTAAGGAAGTTAGATGATGTTGCCGGACAAATCAGCACTCTCCCCGTTCCGGACATGGTGGAGGCGTTGATCGTAAGGCTTGATCTGAAGACTCTTGTTACAAAGTGGGGCAACGGTGACAGAAGGTTTAAAAATCTGGAGGCATTGATGAAGCATGCTGTAACTTATGACCAACATTGCCTGCAGATGGGACTTGGAGCGTCACTGAATAACTTTGCGGTTTATCTTGCTGCCCTCGAAAAGCAGGAAGAAAAGGCAGAGAAGGTAGAAGGAGCAGTTAATGTTCTGACATATCACAAGGCAAAGGGTTTGGAATGGAACATGGTTATTCTTGAAAGTCTGGATGAAGATGAGCTTAATGAGGATGACGTCATTTTCAAATCATTTTTCGGCGTGAATGATGTCCTGACGGGTCTTCCTGCTGCCAATAACCTGTTTCCTGAGCGATATATTCAGCTTTTACCGTGGTTTTTGGGCGCAAAGAAGAAAGTTAAGTCAGACATCAAAGCATTGATAACAGAGAGTCCCGAATATGCAAATATTGTAGAGGAGTTAACAGCAGAGATTAAGAGACTGATGTATGTAGGAGTTACCCGTGCCAGGGATTTTCTCATAACTGTTTCTTATCATAATGAAAAGCTTAGCTGGCTTAAGAACATAGGTTGCAATTTGGTTACACCTGGTGACTGCACGGAGAACAGGATTGACCTATGGAACATTGGAATCCAATCTGAACTTGTCAGATGCTTCAAAAATCCAGAGTTTACCGGTATTAAGGCAGAACGGAGTGA
>CAYLYN010000291.1:0-4045 GCA_964387565.1 uncultured Rikenellaceae bacterium
AGCTTGTCAGTAAGTCCGTATGATGCTGACAACCTGGGTGATAATTGGGTAAGCGGATTTAGCATTGAAGAAGAATAAGAATTGAAATCCGTTCTAAATCCAAAGGATAAAGTAAGTCTGGTATCCAGGAAAGAACGGCTCACCTGTCCGAATGCGTTATATTTTCCAAACCTGAGATTTGTATTATAGTCTACCTCTGTAGCTACCGGACTGCCTGAATAGAATAACTGGTATGTTGAATTACGGTAATGTGCATACTCATATCCAGCACCATATGTTATCCTGAAATCATTTTCTCCAAGTATAGTCCTCTCATACCTTGCTTTAATCTCTCCCTCACCAGAGAGATAATCAAGAGTCTTATTGGTATCAGCCTCAACATTGTTAAGATATTTATATTGTGAGTTATTCAGGTAATTACGACTCAATACCCATGTATCAAAACCATTTTCCCTGTAATGCTTGTAAACAACTCCTGTTACATAGCTGTATTGCTCCTGAACGGGAATATAATCAAGGATATATCTCTGGAACTCCGTTTCATTGGCATCAAGATTCAGTCTGAAATCGTCCTTTGCACCAAGACCAATTACTGTCAGTTCATTCTTCGGATCCAGCCTGATCTTGTACTTAAGCTGAAAGTCGGTATATGTGGGCAGGAAAGGAAGTTCAAGGGCACTGAACAGGAATTGAAGGTATGATCTCCGCAATGACATAAGTAGTGTACCCCTGTCCCCCGCCGGCCCGTCAATTGTCAGTCCAAGATCAGAGGCACCTAAAGTAGCCCTGTATTTCATTTTATCCTGGTTACCATCGATAAAAGTGAAATTCAGTATTGAACTCAGAGCATTTCCTCTGGATGCCGGGAAAGCTCCGGATAGAAAATCAACAGACTGGACAAAATCAACATTTATTATTCCAACAGGACCGCCAGATGCGCCCTGTGTGGAAAAGTGATTAAGGTAGGGAATTTCAACATTGTCGATATAAAATCGGTTCTCATTGGGTCCTCCGCCCCTTATTATTACATCATTTCGGAAAGCAGGCGTTGATGCAACTCCCGGGAAAGATTGTATTACTTTCGATATATCGCGGTTACCTCCGGGATTTTTCTCAATCTCATCTATACCGATTATCCTGGCTGATACTGGTGTTTCAATTTTTCTTACAAACGGTGATGCTTTGATTACAACTTCTCCAAGTGATATCTCCATCTCCTCAAGAGGTATTTCAATATTTGCCTGGTTACTGTTAGTAACCATAACGGCACTTGTAATATTTGGCTTGAAACCAACTGAAGAGACTCTCAGTTCAACAAAACCAGGCTTAATTCCGGTGAACGTAAAATTACCATCAAAATCGGACACGGCACCGATTGTGGTTCCCCATATCTGAACAGTTGCAAAAGGAACCCCCTCATTTGTCTTTGCATTGTATATTCTGCCTTTAATCATACCTGCGTTATCCTGGGCAGAAATAGAAGCACTTAATAAAAGCAGTATGAATAGAAATATTTTTGTCCTCATTTAAGTAACTTTTTTGTTACAAAACAATAAATAGCCGAGATAGTTCAAATAATCACCATACTTCCACCAGTGCCTGAATTTCCGATTATATTTTTAAATGAGTGTCGGGAATCACACAAAACTTCATTGATTTTGACTCCCCTTGGGGATGGGGCAAAACAATTGATTTTCAAGCGTCATTGGATTCATTATTAAACATTCCTGATACTCATATATTTTTATTGCTCTATTGTTAAAAATATCAGGAAAATACTGGCAATCGCCAAATAAATGCACCTGGTCTGATAATCATTATTGTTACAAATAACTGTGGAAGTAATCCTTCTCAGTACTGAAATCGATTTGATTATCAAGTATTTCAATTTTGGATATCTGATCAAGGATATTTTCAGCAAAGAGCCTTTTCTTCTGTTTTGAATCGGTAAGAAAACGATGATTCATTGCTCTTGTGATTTTAAGGATCTCAGATTGCATTTCAGAGGTCGCTTTATCAAAATAGACCTCAGAGAATCTCTCCCATATATATTCAATGGCAGAGGTTGAAGGATGAAGCAGATCATCTGAATAAAACCTGTAATCGCGGAGGTCATCCATCTGTAATTCAAAGGCTGGAAAATAACCAGGTCGTGATTTATGCTTTAGCAACTCCTCCACAGCGAGAAATAAAACAGACTTACTGACCTGGTTTCCATGTGCACCATCTTTCCAGTGCCTTACAGGACTGATTGTAAAAACAACCCTCAGACCTGGATTAAATAGAGAAATTCTGTCAAGTAAACTGAGCCACTGTTCAACAATCGGGCTTACTTCCAGGAGTTCATTTTCAAACTGTGAACCTGGTATCCTGTGGCAATTGGAGACAATCATGCCGGATTCTCTGAACCTGTAAACCCTGGCAGTTCCAAATGTTATAAACAGAAATCCTGCATTCTTCAGAAAATCAGCTGCCTTTAAATTATTTTCATTAATCTTCCTTATAAGAGCCTCAGGATCATCTGAGGAAAAATCGGTATAATGATTAAGGCTCAGCCAGTTACCGTTGTAGTTATAAACATCTTCAAGTGATGTGATCTTTGATGTTAAGATCGCATCCAGAGTATTCAGAACCGAGACAGGGTTGTAAACTGTTCCGGCCGGGTTTATCATAACCGGCATTTTTCGTATCTTCATCTGCTCTCCCATATAGGCAGCAAAACAAGATCCGATAAACATCACCCTGCTCTTATATGTTATAGACAGGTCCGAAGGATCAGGAATGACAGTTGTCCGGAATTTCATTTCAATACTAATTGAAAAGGTAGTATCAGGTCTTCTTATTTATCCATTTTAATATATAGTCAAAAACCTCTGATTTGAATGGTTCATTGTGCAATTCATGGTATCCCCCTTCAAAAATCTTAAGTTCAACTTTCCCGTTATTTGCAGCAAACTCAATGCTGCCCCTGGGAGAAATTATTTTATCATCCTTCCCGTGTATCAGAAGAGTTCGTACTTTTAATTTCGCAGCATTAGCAAGAGCATAATTTGCAGCATTGACAGCAATATTGAAAAGACGTACCGAAATTTTTCCATGGACAAGCGGATCATCCTTATACATCCGGACAACTTCTTTGTCCTGAGAAATATAATCAGCATTCAACCCTGATGATTGAATTAATCCGGGTAAAATGTAGTTCATAACTGCAGCAATGAAGAGTTTTATTTTTGGAGGTTCAAATGCCAGCTTAAGCCAGGGTGATGTTACAATGGCACCTGTCACTCCGGGATTAGTCCGTATAAGATAATCCAGCACCTGTCCTCCCCCCATACTGTGTCCATATATATATACAGGTATGCCCCTGAATGTTTGTTTCGTTGTATTTAAAAGGATATCTATCATCTCCCTTACAACATTAGATCCTGAAATATGTCCCCGTTTACCGGGTGAACGACCGTGCCCCGGAAGGTCAACGGCAACAATTCCTATTCCTTCATTCTTGAAAAGATTAATCCAGTGCGTGTATCGCTGAACATGTTCTCCCAGTCCGTGAACAAGAATAATTACAGCTTTTGCATTTTCTCCGGGGCTCTCTGCAATCCCCTTCAAAACGATCCCGTTACTGAGCTTTATGCTGAAATCCATATTATTTTTTTTTAAAAGTACTAAAGTCGAAGCAATATAGCACAAAAGCATGCCTTAAACAATTTCCATTACAATAGAAAGCTATAATTTTTTTATTTAAATATAATTTAGAAATAGTCTTTTATAATACTCTTTTTATGCTGATTTACTGAGATATACATTTTTTGCTTATTTAGACCGGATATGAATTTAACATATATTTAAGATATTCGGATTTGTTTATCCTTTTTTATTTGTATAGATTTGCTTCAACAATTAAAGAAGGTACAAACAATTAAAAAGATATATCATGACACAATATGAGTTTAATAACAATCTTATAGAAATGAAGGGCAATCTGCAGAGATTTGCAATGAGCCTCACCTCCGATCGTGATACTGCTCTTGACCTTGTTCAG
>CAYLYN010000292.1:0-4038 GCA_964387565.1 uncultured Rikenellaceae bacterium
CAATTGCTATACCGGCTGTTCCTATAACTCCTGTTTTAATAAAATCGCGTCGTTTTGTCATATGTTTGATTTTTAGGTTTTAATTTTTAACACTATGTTCTGATTTCTATGAATACTTCACAGTTAGTATATAGGCCATGATTTCATTTTATATATGTTTGAACCCCCATCCTGACCTTCCCCCAAAGGGGGGAAGGTATCATAACCGTTTCCCCCCGTGGGGGGAAATTGAAAGGGGGGTAAACTTGTAAAATGCAATGCATGATTTCTGAAGAAAAACATAGTTAATGAGACCCCGTGGTTAAAATTAATTTAATACTTAGCAGCAAACTCATCAGCGAAAGCATTTATCTCCTCATCAGTGAGATCAGCCCCGGAGTTTATGATCACCCTGTACCTGAAAGTTGCCGACTGCCCTGCCGGAATAGCAAAATTAACCATCTCTTTTCCTTCAGTAAAGTCTTTTGCCCCAAGAGGATTAACTGAAAAAAGCCCATAGCCCCTTGCATGCCAGTATGTCGGATAGCTCTGATTATCGGGATGATCGCAAACTGTTATTGATATTATCTCATCGCCTATTTTGCCATAAAGGTCCATCCATTTTGCCCTGGTACCCCATACAGCCTCTCCGGTTATTCCCTCGCTGCTTCTGTAGTTACCTGTAATATCGCTTTCACCCTGGGCCTTGACTGTTGTAGAGCCACCCTGCTTTTCCTGCAGTGTAATATCGGCCTGTGCCGGTAGCTGAAGCTGTCTTGCAACACGAATACCAAACATTCCCTCTTTTGTGTCGTTGAACTTCATATCTCCTCCTGTAGCAGTAAGAGTTGTTATCCTGTCAATTATCCTGGCTGATCCTTTACCTGAAAAATGATATTCACTCTTTTCTGCTATCATCTCTTTCCCTGTGGAATCAATCCAGCTTTCATTGGATACAATTACTCCTTCCCCGTTCTCATCCGACATTTTTTCAATATTCAGGTGTTTGATAACCCCACCTCCCGGGTTTAGCGAACCGGTTGAACCATTACCCCAGAAATCAATCCCGTTAACATCACCATAATTAAGCCATATGCCAACATGATGGGCATGGTCGGTACTTTCACCCTCCCGGGGCTCAAGGGGAAAACCTCTTGTGATTACAGTGCCTGCTGATGTATATACCGGATACAATACAGGTTTAAAAACATTTTCTGGCCAGAAGAATGAGGTAAACAGTTTGCCATCAATAAGGATATCTATTTTTTTCTCATCCTGCTTATCAATCAGGGTCGCCTTCAGCAGCTGTCCCTCTTCACTTTTTTTTGTGGAATTGTTACCGCATGAACTGAAAAGAATGACAGCAAGCAATACAAATGGAAAGGATTTAATACTCATCATAATATAATTTTGATTTAAAGGTATGATGGAACCACACATGATTAATAATTATATTTATTCGTGTTAGTGATTGCGGTTAATCATGTGGGTTTCATAATCAGATAATTAAGGTTTAAGTTTGAGTTATATAACAAATGTATCTAATTCAAAATGAACTTCAAAATCTTTTGCTTAAAATAAAGAAAGTAAACAACTATTACATTATATTGCCGGCTTTATTTAAGAGGGAATGAAAAACAGACTACCTGAGATAATACTCTTACTGGTCTTTACTGTTAGTATTGCTGCCGGACAGGAAAAAGTCAGGGAAAAGAATAAAGATGGATGGTCATTCGGTTTTTTTCCTGTTTTCGGCTATGACTCCAATACCGGAACAAAGTACGGAGGAATATTAAAATTATTCGACTATGGTGACGGCTCTTCTTACCCCAGGTATGACCAGGCATTCAACCTGGAACTATCCAGGACAACAAAAGGACAGGGAGTAAATCAGCTCACATACGATTCGAGGAAGCTGATAAGTGGGTTCAGGGTTATGGGAGAAGCAAGCTACCTGACCGAAAAAACACTTGATTTCTATGGATTCAATGGATACAATGCATATTATAGTCCGGCATATTCTTCAAAAAGCGATCCTTTATATGTATCACCTTTATTCTATAAAATGGATCGTCGTCTTCTCAAACTAAGAGTTGAAATAATTGGACGGCTAAGCGGTGAAAACGTTAAATGGTTCGGTGGATTTGAATACATGAATAACAGGCTTGATACCGTTGATGTCGATAATATCAATGAAGGGAAAGATGAGAACAGAATGATTCCCTACTCAGGGGGAGGACTTTATGGACGATATGTGAAATGGGGTCTAATTGATCCTGAACAGGCAGATGGAGGGCAGGCAGGAGTATTTAAGGCAGGGGTAAAATACGATACACGCGATAATGAAGCAAATCCGATGAAGGGTTTATGGACCGATATCCAGTTACTGTTTTCACCGGGATTAATCAGTGATGGTTTTTCATATTTAAGGATGGCATTCACCCATCGTCAGTATTTTACTCTGCTTCCAAAAAAAATCAATCTCTGCTACAGGATTTCATACCAGTCAAAGGTTGGAGGTGAGATGCCATTTTATATGCTGCCACTTGTTTATAATTCGGCTCCTCAACTTACTCTCAGCGGACTGGGAGGAAGCAGAACAATCAGGGGAATTCTCAGAAACAGGGTTGTAGGAGAAGATTTTGTTTACGGGAATATCGAATTAAGATGGAAGGTTGCAAGAACAGTTCTTTTTAATCAGAACCTCTATCTTGCATTATCCGGATATGCCGATGCAGGAATGATCACCGGTAAATACAGGTTACCTGAGACAAATGATCCTGAAGCCATTGAATGGCTTGCAAAAGGTGAAAAGGAAGAATTGCATACAAGTTACGGATGGGGAATCCATGGCGCACTAAATGAAAACTTCATTGTGAGCCTGAATTATGCATGGGCTATTGATCCCCGCGACGGAATAAAAGGAACTTATCTGCAAATGAGCTTCAATTTCTGAAAAGCATCAATCATAAATCCAGTAACATCCAGATGTCACATCCGAAATGACCTGAATGGCCCATAGGATGATCTATACTTCTGAATCCTGCCTTTTCGTACATACTTATTGCCTTCCCAAGTTCAGGCATTGATTCAAGGTAAATCTGTCTGTAACCTAGTTCCCTGGCTGACTCTAAGCTTTTGTACATCAGCATTCTTCCTATTCCTCTTCCCCTGTGACTTGAAGCAACATAAAATTTTACAAGCTCTGCACATCCATCAGGAAGCTCAGGGGTGGGATATATGCCACAGCCTCCTGTCATCTCAGATCCATCAAATGCAATCCAGTATACCGATCCGGGGTTTCTGAAAAGGCCATAGAGATCATCAGTTGTAGGATCAAAATAAACAGTGCCGGGCCTGTCTATTTTAAATTCCCTGAAGACTTTTCTTATAAGAGAGGCAATTTCTGCATTATCATGCTTTTCAATTTGCCTCAGGGTGATTCCCGGATTATCCATTTTACTTTTTAATATTTAATCTTCAAAAATAAATATTTCCTCGATGCTTGTCCCGAAAGTCCTTGCAATATCGAAAGCAAGCTTCAGTGAAGGATTATATTTATTCTTTTCCAGGAAAACTATAGTCTCCCTCCTGACATTAACTTTCCGGGCCAGCTCCTCCTGTGTCATATCATGCCTGGCCCTGAACTCCTTTATCCTGTTATTCATTTCTGATACCAGTAAAATTGATTATTAACCAGCATACAGCGAAACTCAGTGCCATACCTATAATACCTGTCCCTATCAGCTCTTCAGAATCAAGTTCGACCCTGTCCTTTATAAACAGTACTGCAACCCAGAGGTATAAAGAGACATAGTATGACCAGGCTGCAGTTTTCTGCAGGACTTTCTTTGAAAGTTCATCCTCGGCTGGTTCTCCTCTTCTTTCGCTTTTAAGCCTTTTAACACCTATAAAAAGAGCAAAGCCCACAACAAGTATTATTACAAGGCCCTGCCAGATATCAACCATCTTAACAGACGTGCCGCTGCTTATCAGCCATATAATTACTGACAGCATTACTAAACCTGAAACCAGAAATACCAGATAAGACTTTTTCAT
>CAYLYN010000293.1:0-4022 GCA_964387565.1 uncultured Rikenellaceae bacterium
GATATTCCTCAACGGCCTTCGACTCCAACACCAGGCGATGAAGCCGGTCTGCGCAAACTAATGGTAAATGTTACATGCGATCCGGAGTATTCAAGTAAGAGTTTATTTATTGCCGGGTGACAATAATTGTTGCTCCTGGATCTTAAGCTTAACTTTATTCAGATCAACAGGTCCCATATCGGTTAACTGTTTCTCATCCTATTTTTTACAGTTGACCATGTTTCCGTAATAAGGAAGCTTTCTTCCATAAAACCAATCATATTTATAAACCTTTTCATTGGAATGGCAAAAGTGAGAACATCCTCAGGCACGCAAGGGCGCGCGGAAGGATCGAACATTCCTATAATTGCCTTTGGATTATCTGAAAGACTTTCAAGATATGGGTAATGAACAATAGATCCGCAGCCTGCGGCAAAAGGAGTGATTGTCATATTTGGATCTGTCTGGTCAAAGTTGGCTAACGTGAACAGCCCGGACAGGACATCAGGAGTGGCGAAGAAGATTACAACATCAGGATTATCATCATCTTTGAGCAAATCCCATCGTTTAAAAACAATATTCTTAGCATAAATCGGAAGAGTCCTCTGTCTTTCCATAAATACCTTAACCATTTCAGGAGTGCGTATATACCTCTCTCCCTCTATCTTTTCATTTCCACACGAGAGGAAATACTCAAATCCGGGTCTCATCTTATCAGTATAGCCCAGGTATCTTTTTGCTCCCATGCATCCTAGTGAATCGATGTTAAAATATATGGATTTCCCTTTTCTTACCTTTGCCAGGTCACAAATCAGACAACTCCTTCCAGCAGGTTTTTCTGCGCTTTCAACACCACCATCTCCTTCAGAATAATAGAATGTTATAGGAAGTTCGGCTGTGCCGAAATACTTTTTCCAGAGATCAAGGAATTGTTGTTTTAACCCTGCTTTCATGGTCTGTGACTTTTATCACCTGTTTGAAGGAGTAGGATCATTCTCCTTGATCCTTCTCTGGCATATCTTTTCAATTTCATAAACATCGGGGATACCTGCTATATATGTAATATCCGGGACATATCTCGAACCTCCTTTACCGCTGACTGTACGTCCTGTTCTCATTTCCAGTGTGATACTACCTTTGGTATTGTTGCCACGAACCCTGATATTGCCTGTAAACTGTTCCCAGTCGGTGGATCGCATCCTTCCATTTCTGTAATTGATAAGTCTTGTTGGAGTACCAACAAAATAGCCGCCGCGCCTGAATAATGTATAAAATCCCTTAAGAAAAATATAAAGCCCTACCGATAGAAAAATCCCAAAAAATAATGCTAAAAAAAGATATCCTTTATCGAAACCATCGCCGGCAGTCCCGTTTATTGACGATGTAAAAGATTGAATAATACCACTAATGAATCCGGGTCCGATAAAAAACGACATCATAAACCAGGTAAATGCAAGCCAGATGGCTCCGAAAATCATTGAAGAAACAGAGCCTGCGACAGGCTGAGCAAAAGTGCCTTTTACAACAAAGTCCCTGCTCTCAGATCCAACTGAAATGTTTAATTCTTCAGGTAAATCAAAATGTTGTATCATAATATGGGATGTTTAACACTTAAATGTAGAAACTAAAATTAATTAATGCAACAACACTTTTGAGTGATTTACATTGGAGAGATGTTAAAATGAACAACCTTGTCATGGGGCAGGTTTCTCCTTTCCAAATCTGAAAAATCCTTTTATTTTCTCCCAGAAACTCTTTCCAAGTATAAATATGCTAAGGTAGAATGTCACTTCACCTATGATGATTAGTCCGGTTATAATACCTGCAACCTGACCTTTTGTATAACCTAACCAGGGTATAACAATTATCAGAAGGAAAGATATTGCTGAAACGGCAAGCATTATATATCCGGTGATTTTTAGCATTGGCAGGTGATATTTGATTTAAGTGATACTAAAATCAGTCTGACACTGAGTTTACAGAGTCAATCGCATTTCTGAGAACTGAAGCTGAATGTCTTAGTGATTCTGTTTCTTCATCCGAAAGGCTGTGATCAATGATCTTTTCAATCCCTCTGTCTGAGACAATGCTGGGAACACTGAGACATACATCCTTAATTCCGAATTCCCCATCAAGAAATGAAGAGACTGTAAGGACACTGTTCTGTTTTCTGAGTATTGATGATGTTATCCTGACAAGAGCCAGTCCCACAGCGAAATATGTCGAACCTTTTGAATTAATTATATGATATGCTGATTCCCTCACCTGTTTCTCTATAATTTCCCGCTCATGTTTCCATCCCGGACATTTACCACAAATATAGCAATAATCAGCAACAGGGATACCTGCAATATGACTCATCGACCATGCTGCAAACTCGCTGTCTCCATGCTCTCCGAGAAAATATGCATGAACATTATGAACGTCAACACCGCAGTGCTTACCTAGGATATGCCTGAAGCGGGCACTGTCAAGTACTGTACCTGAACCAATTACTCTTCCTCTCTCCCATCCGCTTCTCTTAAGGGCAACATAGGTAAGCACATCTACCGGGTTGCTTACAATAAGCATTACTCCCCTGCACCCGGATGCTGAGACTGACTCTGCTATCCCTCCAACAATTGCTGCATTCTTCTGTATCAGTTGAAGTCGTGTTTCTCCCGGCCTCTGTGCAGCACCAGCCGTTATTACAACAAGCTGTGCATCAGCATAATCCTTCTCTGTACCTGAACGTATATCAACCATCGGGAAAAATGGCTGACCATGAACAAGGTCAAGGACCTGCCCGCCGACAAGATCTTTATTTCTGTCGATAAGTATAATTTCATCTGCCAGTCCGCTTTGTGCAAGGGCATAACAATAAGTTGCGCCTACCGAACCGGCTCCAACTACAACTACCTTACGATGAGGCTCGGTCTGAATTTTTGTTTCCATTTGTACTATATATCACAAATGGTAAACAATAGTGTAATCAAAAAGTTTTTACTGACCGGGATAAATGGTATGCTTTATGGGTCCGATGGCTCCTTGGTTTTTCTGCTGCTTTGCTCTGAATGAATTCGATTGAAAAGATTCAATACAGATGACATTTCTTCATGTTTTTGGTACCAATAAAAAAGTATCTTTACGGCCTTCTTATTAAAATATAAAATTATGCAGACAAGACTATCTCAAAAACTTACTTTACTGTTAATTGTATATACCCTTATTTCATCCGTTTTATACGGACAGAAAACAAGGGAAGAAATAGCTGATAAATACAAATGGGACTTATCAGACATTTATAAATCTGATGCCGAATGGACTAAGGCTAAAGATGCACTTGCAGTTAAGGCCGCAGGCCTGGCAGAATTCAAAGGTATCCTTACAAGGTCAGCTGCCGACCTTAAGAAATTTATGCTGCTTAACAGTGAGGTAAACAAGGAAGCATCACGCTTATACAGTTATGCAAGCTTCAATTCAGATCTCGATACCCGCAACATGAAGTACAGTGCCATGATACAGGAGCTTCAGCAGATGTTCGCTGATCTCGGTACAAAGGTTGCTTACGCTGAACCTGAAATACTTACCTCCGAATGGTCAAAAATAGACGGATTTATAAAATCTGATCCTGAACTTGCCCCCTACAGGATGGGGCTTGAGAACCTTTTCAGGCTTAAGCAGCATTCTCTGTCTGAACCGGAAGAACGTCTGATGGCGCTTTCATCTATGATCACAGGGGTTTCTTCAAGTGTTTATAATACATTCAGCAATGCAGAGATGCCATCTCCGGAAGTTACTCTCAGCAATGGTGAAAAGATAAAGGTCACCCAGGCAATGTACAATAAATACAGGGCTAGTGCTGACAGGAGTGACAGAGAACTTGTTTTCAATGCTTTCTGGAATAACTGGGAAAGTTACAAAGGTACCTATGGTGAAATGCTCTACGGAACTGTTAAAAAAGATGTATTTTATTCAAGAGCAAGATCTTATAAATCATCCCTTGAGGCATCACTCTATCCTAACAATATCCCGACTGATGTCTATACTTCCCTTATAGATAA
>CAYLYN010000294.1:0-4017 GCA_964387565.1 uncultured Rikenellaceae bacterium
ATTTATTGAATCGGTGTGAAGCAAACCGATTGGCGGTTTGCACCTATGATATAATCTACTGCATTTGCTTTGATAATACCTGTGAATTGCTGCTTGGGAGGATTACAAATGAAAAAAAGACTGGTTACTGTAATAATTGCTGTTATTCTGCTTCTTACTGGCTGCATTCCGGATAATCACAGTAGAAACAATGGTTTATCTGATTCCGGAGCAGATAACAATAGTGGCAATACAGAGAATTCCGGAGATACAAGCAACCCCAGTGATGCTGACAACCCAGATAATACTCAGAATCCTGTTGGTACTGACAACCCGGATAATACTCAGAATCCTGTTGGTACTGACAACCCAAATAATACTCAGAATCCAGACGATATTGACAACCCTGGCAATGCTCAGGAGGATATAGCATTTGATTATGAAACGGTCAAACCAA
The DNA here is from genome assembly GCA_964387565.1 of uncultured Rikenellaceae bacterium. Lineage (GTDB taxonomy): Bacteria > Bacteroidota > Bacteroidia > Bacteroidales > VadinHA17 > LD21. The sequence goes on from CAYLYN010000294.1 coordinate 437, forward strand.
ACGAAGCAGGTAAAATTATGATTCTGATGTTTCATAATTTTATAAAAGAATATATTTCGGGGGACAAGGAGTTCACAATGACGCTAGGACAGTTTGAGAGTCTCCTGTATAAGCTTTATAACATGGGCTACAGCCTTATCAGCCTTACCGATTATTTAAACGGGAACATCGATACTCCTGCAGGCAGAATTCCTTTGGTTTTTACATTCGATGATGCAACCTCAGGTCAATTCAGCTTCATAGAACAGGATGGAGAATTAATAGTCAATCCTTATACCGCTGTTGCAATAATGGAGAGCTTTTACAGTAAATATCCCGAATTCGGGCTTGAAGGAACATTCTGTGTAAATATGGGAAACAATGTATTCAAAGGTGCCGGTACATTGGCAAAAAGACTGGAATATCTTGTTTCAAAAGGGTTCGAGATAGGAAATCATACGTATGAACATGCAAATCTTTCAGAAATTAAAACAGAGGATAAGATTAAAAGACAAATTGGTCTTAATGTGCTGAAAATACGCGAGCTGCTGCCCGGATATGATGTATGCTGTTTTTCACTTCCATATGGCGGAGAACCTGAAGCTTCACTGCGGGAATATCTTTATTCGGGTGAGTATGATAGCACAATTTACAAAAATTCGGCTATTCTTCTTGTTGGCTGGGATCCTGCCCCCTCGCCCTTCAGCCGGACGTTTGCCCCCCTCGCCCTTCCGCGTGTACGTGCTCCCGGTATTTCACCGGTTTTTGGAGACCTGGACTGGTGGCTTGAGCAGTTGTCAAAAGGTGAGCAATATATAAGCGATGGGAATCCTGATACTATTGCTGTACCTTCATCAAAGAGAGAGGCTATCAGAGATATTACCGGAGATCAAATGCGCCTGGTGGTATATTAGGGATAAAGCCTGCAGAGATAAATTGAGAAAATGAAATGGTTGGAAATGAAGTTTACTTTCACTTAAAATAGTGATACCTGACTTCCGTCGTTTAACTCAAAACCTCGTACCTTAGGAGTCAATCAGGATAGTGGAATCGAATAAATTGTCGAGTTCTCGTTCTGTTAAGTACAGAGCATCCAGTATATTTATCTCGGTAACAGCCTTTATCTTTTCATTCGCATCGCGATTGTGAGAAAGGTTTATATACATGTTGTCATCCTTCTTCGCAACTCTGAAGTCACGTATGAATTCAATTATGTCATAAGCATTTACTTTATTTTTGAAACACTTGATTTCCAATACACGCAAGAGAAACAAGCTAAGGTAGCATATGAGAAAATGCCCGTAGATTGTTTCTTTTTTCTGTACATAAGCAGGCCTTGCATCAAGATATGACTTGGTGATTCTGAAGCTCTCTTCAATCTTCCATAGGCCATGATAAGTATCGTATATTTGATTCGGTGTCATATCAATCTCGGAAGTAACCATAAGGTTGTATCCGGCCATTTTCATGTCCTCTTCAACTTTGCTTGTGTCGATTTCCATTATGGGCGTTATTTTCTTGCCGGATTTGTCTTTGCTGGTAACTTTCAAATATTTTGATGCATCACCCAGCTCTTCCTTTGCCAGCTGCTTATATGTAACGCAGCTGGCAGCCTTGTCTACCATCTTTTTTATCTCAGCCTGCTGTTTCTTTGCAAGGCACGGGTTATATGAAACTACGCGTCTTTCCTTCACTGAGAAAGTGGTCTTCCTGATCTCACCAGCATCAGTCTCCTCAAATGAATAATCATAAGTGTCAACACAGCTTTTCAGGCGGTATGATATGTTGCCTTTGGCATCTTTATAATCAGTAAATACATTTGCTGAGTTTTCAAGCAGAACCCACTCCTTCTCTTTCTGACTCAGACACCTGCCGTGGATGGATTTTGAAAAAATGTATCCGTCATTAGCCTCTACAACGGCTGCATATATGTTTCGGGCACAGTTAAGACCTTTGTCAGCCACCTGAACTGTCTTGCCGTTTACTTTGTATTTTTGCTTCATTTCTTCGATGACTTTCCTGATATATGGTTTCTCGGATTCGTTCCCTGGATACATATGCATACCGAGCGGAACAAGATCTGAATCCAAAAGCAAAGCTTGCCCGATGATAGGGCAGTGGCTATTTTCTTTTGAAGGCCCCTTCTGCTTGTCATCCTTAGGCAGATCTATCTCGAAGTAATAATTCGTGCAATCAAAATAAGCTCTGCTGTAGTCTCTCTTGTAGAACTGCTCGTATTGCCTGTTAAACAGCTCTATATATTTCTTATAGGATCCGCCAATAAATGAAAGCCCGTCGTATACCTGATCTTCAGATATCAGAGAATTTCGATACAAAAGAGGGAATACATCCGATACTGTCCTGGACTTCGAGCAGGGATAGACTATTCTCGAACAGATAAGCTGGGTAAGCAGGTCGTAGACACTGAAACGAAACTTGCAGACAGAGGCGAGTATATCTACGACTTCCTTGACTTCAAGCTCATTGATCAAGGAATGAATCAGAAAATACCCGATATTCTTTTCAATGCGCTCCCCGAATGCTCTTGGACGCGTATCGTCATTAAGCAGCTTTTGACGCTCGCGCTCTTTCTGATTAACAACCTCGGTGTAATATGCAATAGGATCAGGAGTATCATCGGAAACAAGCTCGTCAACAAATCCGAAGGAACAAATGTGCCTGGACCTTCCCTGTTTCAGTTTTTTATCCCAGTAGTTTTCATACATTTGAAGATACACGCCGTTTTTTCTTTTCTCTTTACGTAAGAAATATGCCATATTAACCCCCTGCTCACAAGGTACTATGAAGTACTATTATTATATCATAGAATGAAAAAATTTGCAAGCAAAAAACACCAGATTATTCTGGTGTAAACACTTAGATATTAAAGGCTTATCGGCATTTTTATGCTCGGGGCAATAGAGATTTATATAGTAACGACGGAATTATCCTCGCACCTTATGACGGAAGACGGGCGCTCATTAATATTGCAAGTTTCACTCTAAATGTTGCATTGTTTTTTGATATAATATATAATTCAGTGAGTGGTTTTTAAGATCAGATCTGTATTGAAATAAGGAGGTGTGCGATATGGCATATTATATTAATGATGAATGTATCAGTTGTGGAGCTTGTGAGCCTGAATGCCCTGTTTCATGTATTTCGGCAGGAGATGACAAGTATGTGATAGATCCTAATGAATGTATTGATTGTGGAAATTGTGCTGATGTTTGTCCGGTAGATGCACCAAAGCCGGAATAAAAATAAAGCAATAGATTTTTATTAAAAAGGGGACACTTCCTTGTTAAAAGGATGGTGTCCCTTATGGCATAACGAGGCAACAAAAAGGAGAAGAATCTTGTCTTTGATTAACTGTGATGAGCAGATTGATGATCTGCAGTTGAAGGGCCTTAAGATAATTCAAAAAAGGACAGGCTTCAGGTTTGGCATTGATGCTGTACTTTTATCCGGTTTTGCTGAAGTCAGAGTGGGTGACAGGGTGCTTGATCTGGGTACAGGCTGCGGCATTGTTCCTGTTTTGCTGGCCGGTAAAACCCAGGCCTCATTTTTTATGGGTGTAGAAATACAGCCACAGCTTGTGG
>CAYLYN010000295.1:0-4016 GCA_964387565.1 uncultured Rikenellaceae bacterium
ATAACGCTCCCGCTAAGCAGCGATGGCGCTTGCGCCATTGTCTGCTTGAGCGGGGATGTTAAATTTTCCTTTGTCATAGGCGAATCAGAGTTGGGCGAAGTTGGGTATGGGCTCTGCCTTTATGTATTCGCGCGCTTCTTTGCATTCAATCATTCTTTTTTCTAATTGCTTTTTTTGCATTTGTGTGGCGCTGTCTTCAGCAACGAGCCCAGGACGGGCGAGTGTTTTTTCTTGTCTTTGTTCATTGATTTTGTAAAATGTTTTGATTCTTTGCATTGCTTGACTGATAAATATATATTAAAGACAGTCTAAGATCCGCGGGCTATTTTCGTTAAAATAGCTGGCATTGCTGTTTTTCGCCCTTACTTGGGTTGCTCAGGCCAAATGGTCTGGCATAACCCACCCTTGTAAGGGTATAGTAGTCTGCGGATCTTAGACAATCTCAGACGGGTCTATGCCAGGCTTTTTTAATTAGCATCACTTGAACCGCTGAGACTTTCTCCCGATATTTTATTCAATTAGGAGGTTTTATGCGGTATTACTTGCTTGGTTTTATTCCATTGTTTTGCCTTTCACAAGTATTTGCATTTTCTGGTTTAATATCTTCAAGCACAACTTGGACAACAGACCAAATTATAACGGGAACTGTTACTGTTGAAGCAACTGCAATCCTTACCATAGAAAAGGGAGTAAGAGTAAAATTTGTAAAAATTGATGGTAATGCAGATGGAAAGGGTGACAGTAAATTTATAGTTAAAGGTCAACTTATATGTCGGGGTACATCTGATAGTATAATTTCATTTGAAAGCTATGAATCCCTTCATAACAAAACAGATTGGCAAGGAATAGATATTCAGAACACAGGGGCAAAATCATCTTTGTACAATACGAGAATTATGCATGCAGATACAGCGATTAGAGTAAAACGTGATTTTCAAATAAGTTCCTCATATATTGAAAATTGCAAGACTGGCATAGTTATTAATGATGGTACTATTAGTATCGACAGTTCTTCCATTGCTAATTGTCAACAAACAGCAATCACCATTTTAAACAATAGCATCTGTAGTCTTGACTATGTAAATCTATCCAATAATAACGCTGGCATACTTACTGACACAATATCAGATAAACTATTATCAATTTCAAATTCAATTATTTCTCAAAATGATTCTCTCGGTGTCGATGTATTAAGCGGAATCATGAACATGTCTTCTTCCTCCATAAAAGGCAATATATTTAGGATCGCAAGAACAACTTCATGTAGCTTGACATATTCAAGTTTTGAATTATCTCCTGTTTGCATTCTGAATAATTCCTTTATTGTTGCAAATAACAACAATTTTACAGGCTTCCGTAATTCGACAGTTAAAGACACAATGTTCTGTTGCTGGTCACGGAATGTTGATCCAACGCTTCCAGTCATATTTTCTTTTAAGTGGTATGATAATTGGTCAAGGCAATATTATGGTCGTTGGATTTATAAAGGTAGAAACGATTCAGTAAATGGCTATGCGGCTTCATACGATCCTCTTGATAGCACGGTTACTCGAATTATTTCGAGCAAAGTTTCTGGAATATCTGGTAGCATGTCATCCGTATATCCTGGCATCTTTAAATATTTAACCTATGTAAATTCACTATCAAGAAACGATATAGTTCAATGTGATTTTACAAATAATTGGTGGGGACAAATAACCGGAATAGATACCCTTGTATGGAGAAAATATAAACCTAATTCAGTGATTTACTCTGGGCAATTAACTGAAAATGTATCAACTGCTGGTGCCACAGTACAAATTCCTGTTGCGGTACTTGCTAACAATTATTCTGTTGCAGGCAGGAAAAAAATAATTCTTGATGGTAGCCAAAGTACTGATCCAAAAAATCGCATTCTTAGCTATCAATGGACGAGAATTGATAATATCTCCAAATCAATTACTCTGTCTGCGAATAATTCTACTATGGCTGCCACACCTTTTTTCTACCCAGATACAGTAGGCACTTATATTTTTACACTTAGGGTATTCAATGGGGTGTTCTGGAGTCAGCCAGATACAATTAGTATTAATGTGTCCAATTTAAAACCGAGAATTCAAACAAGTACACTAATCGCATGGAATAAACTTCAAACCAATCGCTATTTTCCGTCTTCTCTATCCGATCCAGATGGAGACAGCATTAGGATAACTTATCCTGTCAAGCCAAGCTGGACTGAAATGTTGGGTGATACATTAATTGGAACGCCGATGCTTGCAGCCACTGACACACAATTCACAATAAAAGTATCTGACGGGATTTTTGATACTTCAGTAGTAATCAATATTTCCTTAACAACCCCTACGCCACATGCTCCGAATTTATTACTACCAACAAACAATGCTCAACAACAACCAACATCAATTGCTCTCTCTTGGGATACTGTTAATATTGCATCGTCGTATTCAGTTCAGATATCCACGGAGGCATCCTTTGCGACAACTTTAATAAATCAATCCGGTCTTACAGCTAATTCGTATATATCAAATGGACTTTCTCACGGAACTGTTTACTATTGGCGTGTGAAGGGACAAAATACTGGCGGCGCTGGTGCCTGGTCACCAACTTGGTCATTTACAACTATTATCGCAAATCCAGCTATTCCAACGCCAATTTTGCCTACTCAAAATGCTTTTAATCAATCTTTGTCCCTAATCTTGAAATGGCGTTCCTCGCTTAGGGCTATTAACTATCGCCTTCAAGTTGCCTATGATAGCCTTTTTTCCTCAGCAATAAAAGATTCTACAGGTATCATTGATACCTCTTATTCCCTTACTGGCCTGTCGAACAACACGCGCTATTTCTGGCAAGTAATGGCTCAAAATGATGGGGGGCCAAGCGCATGGTCTACAGTATTTTCTTTCAGGACAATAATTGCAGCGCCTGAAATACCAGCCATTCAAAATCCTGTAAATGGTGCAACTGCTATAGTCTTGCCAGCTATTGTTACCTGGAATACCACACTCCGTGCTACTTCATACAGATTCCAGATTGCCAGGGATACTTCTTTTGCAACAATCGTAAAGGATAGTTCAGGCATTTTAGATACCTCCTTAACATTGTCTAGTCTTAGCTTGGGTACAAAGTATTTTATGAGAGTCAACGCCAGCAATGTCGGCGGCATAAGTACATGGTCGCTGATAAACAGTTTTACAACTTACACAACGGCAATAGAGTTAACAAAAACATTGCCTGATGAATTCGATCTTATCGGGAATTCGCCCAATCCGTTTAATCCTAATACTACCATTTCATACGCTGTCCCGAAATCATCCACCAAATTGCAAGTAAATATATCGATCTATGATTTACAAGGTAAACTTGTGCGAGGACTTGTTTCTTCAAGAATGTCACAGGGTAATTATACTATAAACTGGAATGGGCGAGATAATGGTGGACAGCTTGTACCAACAGGACTTTACATTTATTCTATGTCGGCGGCTGGATATAAAAAGATAAAGACAATGCTTCTTGTAAAATAAGGAACTATATCGGAGGTAGTGATGTCAGTTGAAAAGCATAAAGTAAGCTATAACACAGAATGGATCACAAGAAATGGGAAAAAGACATGTGTATGTAAATCAATAGTTGATGAAAAGCCATTCTTTACAATATTATGTCAATTTAATTCCTTTTCTACTGAGATTTCATTTAAGCAAAATTTAGGTAAAATTGGAATTGAAGAAATAGAAAAATCCGCTAGAAACATGTGTGAATTCCAAACAAATAGAATACTTTCTGCTTAAAATAAATAGTAGAGATTGATATTGGTTTATTATAGGTTTTCAAAGTTTTAAATTCGTTACAACCGCCCATGGATGGGCGGTTGTTTTAGCTTTGCGCTACACTATTAACAAATTGCGTTTTAATCTGAATTGATTCTTTGTGTTTTAAGCGCGCGCTTTTGTCTTTGAGCCCATACCCAATTTTGCCCAACTCAGCCTATGATGAAGGAACATTTAACGCTCCCGCTAAGC
>CAYLYN010000296.1:0-4003 GCA_964387565.1 uncultured Rikenellaceae bacterium
CCATTGATTACCGGTACCTTTATAAGGTTCTTCTTGGCATCTTCAATTCCCTTGGCTATTGCTGTGGTTACTTCACTGGCTTTACCCAGGCCATGTCCTACAATTCCATCTTCGTTACCAACCACAACAATGGCTGAAAAACTGAATGTACGGCCACCTTTTGTGACTTTTGTCACTCTCTGAATGCTTACAAGTCTGTCTTTAAGCTCCAGGTCGCTGGTTTTTACTTTTCTAATACCGTTTCCCATGATTAATTAAAATTTTAATCCGCCTTCGCGTGCTGCATCAGCCAATGATTTTACTCTGCCATGATATTTATATCCACTCCTGTCGAAAACAACTTTTTCGATTCCTTTTTCTTTGCATTTGGAAGCAAGAAGTTTTCCCACAAGCTTAGCCTGCTCAATCTTCTTAATTCCTGTCTGAGCTGCGATATCTTTTTCTTTTGAGCTTGCTGACAGAATAGTTTCGCCTTTCAGGTCATTAACAACCTGAACATAAATCTGTTTATTGCTACGGTATACTGCAAGGCGTGGTGCTTCAGCAGTACCGTTTATTTTTTTGCGGATCCTCATTTTGATCCTTGCTCTTCTTTCCAACTTAGTTAAGGCCATGATTTCTTTACTTTAACCACATTAAACACTAGCAGATTTTCCAGCCTTTCTTCTGAGCTGTTCTCCAACAAACTTGATACCCTTACCTTTGTAAGGTTCCGGCGGACGCAATGATCTGATCTTTGCTGCAACATGTCCGATAAGCTGTTTATCAATACATGTAAGAGTAATGATAGGGTTAGCCCTTCTTTCAGTCTTGGTTTCAACTTTCACTTCCGAAGGAAGAAGAATATTGATATCATGAGAGTAACCGAGACTCATTTCAAGGTTCTGTCCTTTTGCTTCAGCACGGTATCCTACACCAACAAGCTCAAGCTCCTTCTTGTATCCCTGGGATACTCCGACCACCATATTATTAAGTAATGAACGGTAAAGACCGTGCAATGACTTATGGTTCTTAGATTCTGATGGTCTTGTTAATATTAACTCGTTCCCCACCACTTCCACCTTCAGGTCTTTGTCGACTGCCTGAGTCAACTCACCGAGGGGGCCTTTCACACTAACCACGTTGGTGTCGCTGATTTTAACAGTTACACCAGCTGGCAGGTTTACAGGTAATTTTCCTATTCGTGACATTAAGCTATCCTTTTAATTAATAAACATAACATAATACTTCACCACCAATATTCTCTTTCTTAGCCTCCTTATCAGTCATAAGCCCCCTGGATGTTGAAATGATTGCGATGCCAAGTCCGTTAAGAACTCGTGGCATATCCTCAACACCTGTATACTGGCGCAGACCCGGACGGCTGATTCTCTGAATATCTTTTATGGCAGGCTGTTTACTCTTGGGATTATACTTAAGAGCGATCTTAAGTGTACCCTGTGGACCATCATCCGCGGTAACCTTATAGCTGAGGATATACCCTTTCTCATACAGAATTCTGGCAACCTCTTTTTTAAGATTGGATGCTGGAGCCTCTACAACCTTATGACCAGCCATGATGGCATTTCTAATTCTGGTCAGTAAATCTGCAATTGGATCAGTCATCTTTTTATATTTAATAGTTTATAGTTATTACGTTAGTTACCAGCTGGCTTTTTTTAGCCCGGGGATGAGTCCCTGCAGAGCCATTTCCCTGAAAGTAATCCTGCTGATGCCAAACTGCCTCATATATCCTTTCGGACGTCCTGTCAGCTTACACCTGTTATGCATCCTGTTTGGATTGGAATTCCTTGGAAGACGGCTGAGTCCCACATAGTCACCGTCAGCTTTAAGCTGGGCACGTTTTGCAGCGTATTTCTGAGCCATTTTAGCGCGTTTTACTTCGCGGGCCATCATTGATTCCTTAGCCATATTTCTAGTTTTTAGAAGTTTTAAATGGTAAACCAAAGTGTTTTAAGAGAGCCAGGGCCTCCTCATCGTTACCGGCAGATGTTACAAACGTAATCTGAAGACCCATGATCTTTGCAATTTTATCAAGGTCTATTTCAGGGAAGATAATCTGTTCAGTAACTCCAAGTGTATAATTCCCACGTCCGTCCAGTTTCGAGTTTATCCCCTTGAAGTCGCGTATACGTGGCAAAGCAACACTTATCAGTCTCTCAAGGAATTCATACATTCTTTCACGTCGCAGAGTAACCATTATACCGATCGGCATATTCTTTCTCAGCTTGAAGTTTGAAATATCCTTTGATGACATTGTCTGAACAGCTTTCTGCCCGGCAATGTCTGTCAGCTCCTTAACACCGAATTCAAGCAGCTTCTTGTCGGCAATAGCCTGACCCACACCCTGGTTGATAACAATCTTCTTCAACCTGGGTACCTGCATAACAGTTTTATAACCGAATTCCTTCATTAATGCAGGGACGATCTCGTCACTATACTTTGTTTTTAGCGCAGGTACATACATTACTTGATCTCCTCTCCTGATTTTTTAGAATAACGCACTAACTTATTTTTATCATTTAATCTCTTTCCAACCCTTGTAGGCTTTCCTGAAGCAGGATCAATAATCATAAGGTTTGAGATATGAACAGGAGCCTCTTTTTTCAGTATTCCGCCCTGTGGCGATTTTGCATTTGGTTTGGTATGCTTTGATACCATATTGATACCCTCAACAAGTACCCTGTCCTTATCCCTGATAACTTCAAGAACACGCCCTTTCTGGCCTTTGGATTCACCGGTTATCACCATAACCTGATCCCCCTTTTTTATTTTCAATTTCTTCTGCATCGTTGTCTCTTTAAATATTACAACACTTCAGGTGCCAATGATACGATCTTCATATACTTGTCGCGCAGTTCCCTTGCAACCGGTCCGAATATACGTGTTCCCCGTACTTCATTCAGGTTATTGAGAAGGACTACTGCATTATCATCGAACCTGATATATGAACCATCGGCCCTGCGAATCTCCTTTGTTGTTCTTACAACAACTGCTTTGCTGACAGTTCCTTTTTTGGCTTCGCCTGAAGGGAGTGCTGATTTAACACTTACCACTATCTTATCGCCAACGGTAGCATACCTCTTTTTGCTACCACCGAGAACCCTGATACACAAAACCTCTTTTGCTCCTGAGTTATCGGCTACGGTTAATCTGCTTTCCTGCTGTATCATGATTACTTAGCTCTTTCGATAATTTCAACTAATCTCCAGGTTTTGTTTTTACTCAGAGGCCTGGTCTCCGATATACGTACAGTATCACCAACATTGCATGTATTCTCCTCATCGTGAGCCATCAGCTTTTTTGTTTTGTTAATAAACTTGCCATATATGGGGTGCTTAACCTTTCTTTTTACGGCAACTGTGATCGATTTGTCCATTTTTGCACTTACGACAACACCAATACGTTCTTTTCTAAGATTTCTTTCCATTGCTGAATTAGCTATTTGATTTCTTATCCAACTCTCTTTTACGCAATTCGGTCAGCAGACGTGCAATTGTAATTCTTGCAACCCTTAGTTTCTTAGGATTATCAAGAGGGGTAATTGCATGGTTTAGCTTCATTCGAACAAGTACGTTCTTCTCGGTATCTATTCTTTCGAGAAGGTCGGGTGTGCTTAATTCTCTTATCTCTGAAGTTTTCATCTCTGTCTATTGTATTATTCCTGTACGTAATCGCGTCTGACAATAAATTTTGTGGTAATAGGAAGCTTCTGTGCCCCGAGGCGCAGAGCCTCTTTAGCTACTTCGTATGGTACACCTTCGGCTTCAAGTATTATCCTGCCCGGGGTAACTGGTATAACAAATCCTTCCGGAGCTCCTTTTCCCTTACCCATACGAACCTCTGCAGGCTTCTTTGTAATAGGTTTATCGGGAAATATCCTGATCCAAAGCTGACCTTCACGTTTCATATGACGTGTAACGGCCTGACGTGCTGCTTCGATCTGCCTTCCGGTGATCCAATGCTCTTCCAGCGCCTTGATACCAACTGATCCGAATGCCAG
>CAYLYN010000297.1:0-3950 GCA_964387565.1 uncultured Rikenellaceae bacterium
TAGAAGGATTGCTGAAGGCCGTATAGAAGTCACAGGCATGTATGCCAATATGGCTGAAATCGCTGATGAAAATGTGATGTATGATTTCCTGCAGCCACTTAAAGAGTTTTATAAACTGAACATACCGGTAAAGTTGGCAATGCAGAATGATGTGAACGGAATTGCCTGGTGCATGCCGGACTATTTTAAGAATACAGGAGTCAGATACCTGATAATGGGGATTAATGAAACAAGATCCGTGCTTCCTTTCGACAAGCCGACAAGCTTCTGGTGGGAATCTCCTTCTGGCTCAAGGTTGCTTGCATTCAGGGCTGATCATTACATGACAGGTAACTTCTTTGGTGTTGAAAGTGATGCGATAAAACCTGAAAACCTTCTTGGCCATCTTGCTGACCTTGATAAAAAGAATTACCCTTTTGACAGGATAGGGATACAATTTTCGGGATATTTTACAGATAATGCCCCTCCGTCAACAGTAGCCTGCCGGCATGTAGTTGAATGGAATAAGAAGTATGAATATCCAAAGCTAAGGCTGGCTGTTGCAAGTGAATTTCCTGAATATGTTGAGAAGAATTACTCCGATAAACTGCCGGTATATAAAAAAGCATGGCTTGACTGGTGGACAGATGGTTATGGATCCACTTCACGCGAAACAGCTGAATCGCGAAAAGCAAAAAACATCATACAGGTTGATGAGGGTCTCTTTGCGATGGTATCTGCGATGGGAGGGGAACTGAATCCTTCCCTCGAGAATAACCTCAATAATATAAATGAAAACATAATTTTCTTCGATGAACATACCTGTGGTGCTGACGAAAGTATAAGTCATCCCTATTCAGAGAACACTACTAAGCAGTGGCTTCAGAAAGGTGCATATGCATGGGAGGCGATGAAGAAGGTAACCTTGCTGAATGAAGAGGCAATGGCAAGATTTCAGCCCTACCTTAAAAAAGCCGATTTTCCGGTAATTTATGTTATGAATCCTCTGGGATGGGAAAGATCAGGGCACGTTAACCTGTTCATTGATTATGAGGTTCTGCCTGTAAGGACAGCAACCAGGATCATTGATCTGGAAACAGGTAACCCTGTACCAGCACAGATTGTATCAAAAAGAAGGGAAGGCGCTTACTGGGTTCTTGAAGTCAAAAATGTTCCTGCCCTTGGTTACAAGGCTCTGAAAATTGAATTGACAGGATTTAATGCAAAGGAAGAAGCAGAAGGAGACTCAGAAGTTCTCGAAAATGACTTTTACAGGCTGGTGATAGACAAATCGACAGGTGCAGTAGGGTCATTGTTCGACAAGGAGTTAAATATTGAGCTTTCAGATAAGCAGAGTACTTACAAAATCGGACAACCTGTGAGAGAGACATCCGAAAAGAGGGATCAGCCTCCTTTTGTTCATACGGCTTGTTCAAATGTTAAGATTGAAAAGGGAATAAAAGGAGATGTATGGGAGAGTATTATCATAAAATGTGACCTCGAGGGATTTGAAAAGGGCACTGATGGTGATCCCAGAGGTATTGATACTGAGATAAGGATGTACAAAAATGTGAAGAAAATAGAATTCCGTTATATGGCCAGGAAACTGATAATCACTGATCCTGAAGCCTTATATGTTGCCTTCCCCTTTTCTCTGCCACAATCACGAATTGTATTTGAGACCATTGGAGGAATATTATCACAGGGTCAGCAGCTGCCCGGATCAGCGACCGACTGGAATGTGGCTCAGAATTTTGTTGCAGTCAGGGGAAATAGCGGACAGATAGTTGTTGTGAGCAATGAGGTACCCTTGTGGCATTTCAGCGATTTCAACATGGGCAAATTTGACCGTAATCCTAAGGCAGGAAAACCCTGGCTTTATTCATGGGTGATGAACAACTACTGGTTCACAAACTTCAGGGCTTACCAGGAGGGGGCTTTCAGCTGGAGTTACCAGATCACATCATCTTCGGATACAACAAACTCATTTGCAACAAAATATGCATGGAGTGAGAGGAATCATTATCCTGCAAGAACTTTCCCTGCAGGCAATAATGAATTTGATAAACCAACTCTTGAAACAATTAAGATAAATGCTCCGGATAATGTATTGCTGGCTAACAGCAGGCCCTCTACCACTAATCCTGGGGCAATTCTTTTAAGATTTCGCGAGCTTGAAGGCAAAGAAGGTGAGGTTTCACTCTCCTCTGCTGTTCCGGGACGTACTGTTAATAAAATAACAGAAGTAAATGCTGTGGGTAAAACAATCGGCGAGCCAATTAAATCAATAAAGCTCAGCCCTTTTGAAGTGAAGTTTATTGAAGTTGAATTTTAGTTTTTAACACGGAGGGTACACCGAGTTTATCACGGAGTTACACTGTTTAGAACTCCGTGTATTACTCCGTGTAACTCTGTGAACTCCGTGGTTAATAAGACATGTTTCCAGCAACAAAATAATTTATGATGAATTCAAGAGAACGAATCCTATCAGCCATCGCTCACAAACAACCCGACAGGGTACCCGTTGACCTCGGAGCAACACCCAGTTCAGGGATATCTGCTGTTGCCTATCACAACCTGATAAGGTACCTGGGGATGACACATCTGAAAAATCAGGTATACGATGTCATACAGCAGGTTACACAACCTGAAATGGAGCTGCTTGATAAGTTCAATGTAGACGTACTTGATGTTGGCAGATTCTTTAATACCCCTGATGATTACTGGCAGGAACTGGAACTGATAAAGGGAGTCCCTGCCCTTTACCCAAAATGGTTTAATCCGGTAAAACAAGATGATGGCAGCTGGCTTGCCCCCGGGAAAACAGGTGAGTATATAGGTAAAATGCCGGTTGGTGCCACTTTCTTTGACCAGCAGATATTTCCGTACCTCGATGGATATCCTTCCGATTACACTAACATGAGCTACGAGATGTCACGGGTCATCTGGGGAGGATTTGGTTTTACTCCTTTTGACCATATGGATGAGAAGGATTTCTGGAAAATGCTCAGAGAGACTATTATAATTGAAAAGACTAAAACTGATAAGGCCCTGCTGATCGGTATCGGATGCAATCTTTTTGAATGGGGTACATTCCTGAGAAGAATAGATAACTTCCTGACCGATCTGTACCTTGATCCAGAAAACGTACACAGGTTACTCGATAAGCTTATGGAAGGGCACATGTCGTTCCTGGAAAAAATATGTGAATCAGTCGGTGACCTTGTTGATGTGATAAAGTTCGGAGATGATCTGGGTACAAATACCGGACCTTTTATGCCAAGGGAAACCTATGAGGAGTTCTTTGGTCCCCGTCACAGAATGCTTTGCGATTATGTGAAATCTCACTCTACGGCTCATACAATGCTTCATGTATGCGGGGGTATATATGAACTGATACCGGGTCTGATAAATGCCGGATTTGATATCATCAATCCTGTTCAGATAAATGCTGTTAATATGGAACCTGAGAGGTTGAAGAAGGAATTCGGGAAAGATATCACTTTCTGGGGAGGAGGCTGCAATACACAGAGTGTCTTAAACCATGGTATCCCGGAGGAGATCAGGAAGCATGTACTGCATAACCTGGAGGTTTTCAGCAAGGACGGGGGGTATGTTTTTAATACGATACATAATATACTTCCAGATGTATCTCCTCAGAATATTATTGCGTTTTTTGACGCTGTGGAGGAGTTTAACAGGTGACCGGCTACCGGCTACCGGTTACAGATATTTTTTTTGTCAGTATGTTTTTAATTTCAGAAAGCGATTTCCCCCTTTGAATCCCGCTTGCGGGATCGACGAAGCCACCGGGGCAGGGGTCATAGCAGTCAACTTAAGGGTCTTTTTATATTGAAATAGCCGGATTAAAGTTTCCCCTCCTTTTGAAGGAGGGGTGGCCGCAACATAATGTTTGTCAAAGTACTGCAAAGCCTAATTTGCGGCCGGGGTGGTTGATTATTAAGTCGTAT
>CAYLYN010000298.1:0-3755 GCA_964387565.1 uncultured Rikenellaceae bacterium
GAATGGCATTACCACATAACTGAAAAAGTCGGAATCTAAGAATGGAGTTTCCATGATGGAATAAATTTCGTTTGTAACAAATATAGATATTAAGATGTAATGGCGCAACGGCACAACGGCACAACGGCACAACGGCACAATGGTCTCCTCTCTAAAATCTCATGCAAAGGTTTAATGGATAAGGTGAGTAATACTGTTTGTAACTCCGTTTACCCCGTGACCTCCGTGGTTTTAAAATAGGATGAATTGCAAACCAGGGTGACTTTGTGCAATCACACGGCTTTCCTGAACAAAACCAGCATTTATTTGTTATTTATTTATAATTCTGCATTTTGACTAACAAAATGTTAAATATCTTTGAACAATTATAAACTAAAAACAATCAGAAGTATGAAACTTACAAAAATTTTTATTTCTTCCATTCTCGCGATAGCATTAATTGCAGGTGTTGTATCGTGTTCAGGAGGCAGTGAAAAAAAGGAAACAAAATCAGGAGTTGAATATTACAGGGGAATACAGTTCACTGAAACTCCATATGACATTGAAAAGGGTATTCATCCACTGACTGCGGATGAGGCAAAAACAATAAATAACTACAAATTCACATATGATGAATCAGGCCGTCTTCTCTCGGTCGAATTTAACAGGAATAATGTACTTCTTGGTTATTCATCAATGGGAGCTTCAAAGATCACTTATGATTACAATGGCAACAAACAAATTAAAAAGTATTTTAATAAGGATAATGAGCAGATTGAGTCAGCCGGAGTCTATACCGCTGAATATACCCTCGATGAAAAAGGTAACCGTACAGGCCTGATGTTTCTGGGAAAGGACGGATCGATGGTTGAAAACAGAAATAAGATTCATTCGTGGGTATGGAAAATACTTCCTGATGGTATGGTTCAGGAGAAGAGATATAATCTTGCAGGCGAGGAAGTTGTGATGAATCCATTCTGCCCTTTCTATGAGCTCAGATTCTCATATAATGAAAAAGGATACATGACCAGGATGGCAAATTATATGGAGGATACTCTTTATAATTGTACGGCAGAGAACTGCGGCGACATAGGTGTCTCTTATTTCACATTTACCCCCGATGAGGACGGTGATGTGCTGAAATTTGAAGTATTCAATGTGATTGGCCAGATGTCCAACCTCTACTGGGGATGGTCGAAAAGGGAACGTAAATTTGATGAGAACGGGTATATGATTGAGGAGGCTACCTTTGATCAGGATAATGAATATCTGGGCGGGAAAAATGTGCCGGTTACTCAGAATGTATTTGACAAACATGGTGCTTTGGTTGAAAGTAAGAACATGGATAAGGACAGGAACCTGATTAATGATCCAAACAGTGGTGTTGCTATAACTGAGTACAAGTATGACGATTTAGGGAACAGAACAGAGACCCTCAGATACGATAAGGACAGGGTGCTGGTTAAGCAATAATTAATCTTAATCCTGGTGTTATGATCAATATAAAAACTATGAGCAGAGTTATACTGCTGATATTTGCGGTAGTTATCTCTTCCTGCTCCGGCTCTAATCCGGAAAACAAAAATGTTCCGGCGGAAGCACAGTCAAAGCCTGCACCTGTTGTATCTGTTGATACTGAAACAACTCTCCTCCTCAGCGACCTTGAAGAGAACGGAGATTATGTTAACAGCCAGGTATTTCCATCCCTTATTAAGGCATCTGTTGTCCATGAAGATCTCGGAAAAAACATACTTGTTGTAGATCTGAGGGATCCATCAAATTACAGGGCAGGACACATTAAAGGAGCTGTTAATAAGAGATTTGAAGATCTTCCTCTATGGTTCGAGACAGGTATTAAACCATTCGAATATGATAAAATAATTATGGTTTGTGATGTCGGTCAGCTCTCAAGCTATGCAACATGCCTTCTCAGGCTTATGGGATATGGAAATGTGTTTGCCATGAGATGGGGAATGAGTTCCTGGAACAAAAGCCTGGCAAATGACGGGTGGTTTAAAGGTGTATCAGGGAACTATGAAGCGCAACTTGAAACAAAGGATAATGAAAAGCCTGCCCCGTTAAGAATGCCGGTACTGGGAACAGGCATGTCAACCGGAGCTGATATTGGTACAGCAAGGTTCAGAAAACTGTTTGAGGAAGGGAAAAGTAATATCCAGGTAACTGCTGAAGAGGTTTTTGCAAACCCGCAGGCATATTACATTATCAATCTTGAAAGGAAGGATAAATATGAAGACGGACATATCCCGGGTGCTGTAAGATATAAGCCGGATGCAACGCTCGGATTTATTGAAGAGATGGCTACAATACCCACGGACAAGACTGTGGTGATATATTGTGGTACAGGCCATAATTCAGCTTTTGCAACTGCTTTCCTGAGGCTTTTTGGCTATGATGCCAGAACACTTAAATATGGAAATAACGGCTTCATGTATAATAAGATGCTTGCACAAAAGTCAACTCTTTCATGGCTTCCTTTCTCAGATGCCGATGTGAATAACTTTGAACTTGTTAAATAGGCGATTTGTCGCCATGGGATTATAATTCCGGCAGGACCAGTGTGTCCGGCCGGAATTTATATTTTAATACCTCCGATTCAGCATCCTCCGTAAGAATATACAGATTACCAACACCCATCTGACTCAATAACATCCACATCCTGGCTGAAACTGCAAGCTCAGATGAAAAGATGATTACCGCACCATCATGGTTTAATATTAATTTAATATTCATATTATTCAGGATCGAATCCGGTGAAATTGATTTTACTTCCATTTCTGCAGGAATATGTTTTATAACATCTTTTTCCAGGTTGATAAGCAGCTTTTCACCGTCAAGCGAAGAGATCTTTTCAGCAGTTATAATGTTTGTACGGGAAAACGACTTTTCTGCATTCTTCTCTGCATCTGTTCTGAAGTGATCCGAACCGGTGACTCTTACTATAACCAGAATTACTACCGGTACAAGTATGAGAAGTATTGTTTTATACTTTTTAATAAAATCCATATTATTATACAATAATTTTTTAATTCTCCGCTCCATCCATTCTACGCTCTACGCTCTACGCTCTACGCTCTCTTCTAACCCCCTTCGCCTTAAGTCCTTTATGATGAGCCTGCCGAAGCACGCCTTATGCCTTGCGCCTTAATCCTTACCTACTCACACCCTCCATCAAGTTTCTTCGCTGCCATATGCCTGGCTTCAAAATATCTTTTCTTGAGACTGTCAGGCATGCTGTTCATTTCAGTGAAAATCTGTCCTGCCTTCTTCCTGTTTTCATAAAGTGAATTTTCCCTTGCAGAAATTCTTTCACCTGTAAACCGGCTGTTCATGACTGTGCTGAACCATTCATTCAGGCCACCTTCCATTACATATACATTCTTGATTTTTAGTCCTTTTGCTATGACATATGCATTGTTTGCTTCAATATCTCCATTAGAATAAAGGATATACCTTAAAGAGCCTGATTCTGATAATGTCCCGGGAGCGATCCCTATGAACTTACTGTATGGTATATTGACCGATCCGGGCAGGTTTAGTGCTGTGAATTCTTCCTCCGGTCTGAGATCAATAAGTTGAACAGATGTGTCCTCATTTACAATAAAACGTGCAACCTGGTCAACAGAGAAATATGAATCTCCATCAAGAATGTCGGTCAGTACTTTATCAGGTCTCGCTGTAAATGACCTGTTTCCGGTAAGTGGGAGGAGGGCAAGTATTAATCCAAGGCCAAGAAGTATAGCTGAAATTTTCTCACG
>CAYLYN010000299.1:0-3751 GCA_964387565.1 uncultured Rikenellaceae bacterium
CGGCGTTGCCCACCCCCTGAAGGGGGTTTTATTTCTGCATTAAATTAGCCCCCTTTCTTCGACCTCCGAATCCGCCGACTGGCGAAGAAGGAGGTTAGGGGGGCAGGGGGGCGGTTACGACTGGCACTGAATCCCTTCCGAGGGTTTTGTGATCTAAATCTATACCTTATCAGTCTTACTTTGTTCCACAATATTTTCCCGATAACTCTCAGCCTGTTTGTAATATACTTAGGTTTTGTGTTTATTCTTATATCTGCCGGAACAGGATTCTCCCCTGTTGGTTCTGATCCGACTATCCTTCCGGCAATTTTGCCAAGTGTTATTGGTTCATCTGCCATGGAGTTACTGTCTCCCCTTGCAATATAAGTTGTTATTCCGCCTTTAACAACAATCTTCGATAACCTGTGAACGATAAGTCCGGATTCTCTTCTGATGGCAATTATTTCGCCGGGTACCGGATTCCCCTTTATTTTTATTGGTTCAATCAGAATGACCGAACCCGGTTTAATGGATGGATACATGCTGTAGCCATGCGCTTTGATCCTGATGGTCTTTCCTTCAGAGAGAAGTGTAAAACCAACATTTTTCAGTATTTCGCTGCTTTTTTTGCGATTATCCATTTTGAAGTATATAGTTTACAATACCCATTTCAGGGACGAAGTGTAGTTTAAAAACAGGAACAGTTTCGCACATAAAGGATACTGACCCAAGTAATCCGGCAATAATTTCATGACCCCAGTTATGCTGTATGCAATTTGACATTACAAGGCTGGCCGCCACTGCTCCTTTTATGGGTACAAGGCTGTTTGAGGATCCATGATCAATTAAATAAAGTCTGTGAAGCGGTGATTCATCAGGGACATCATTATTATATATGGGTGTGTTGTATATTGTGTAACCCGGATCACTTTTCCTGATAATAAGCCTGTCATCGTGAATCACTGTGGCGCCGGAGCTTTCCCAGAGTCCGGCAATTGTAGTTTTTCCCTTTCCAGATACCCCGCTGAACAGGTATCCTTTACCATCGTACTTAACACCGGAAGCATGGATCATGATATCACCACTAATAACTGTGAGATAATAGAGTATAAGTCCGTCGAGGGGATACTCAAGAGGATCCACTGGTTTATCTTTGCAGTCGATCCATAGATCCCATTCCTTTTTTTCAAGAGAAAATTGCATTAAAGCATTCCTGTCATCAGGACAGAGAGGAAATACAGATTTTATGAACAGATCTTTATCATATTTCCAGATGCTCCAGAAATTCGCCTTATGCCTCACAGGTATGCCATTGATCTCTTCAACAAAAGGAGCATGAAATACCCTGATGGCATTTTCAGGAAGAGAATATTTACCGGAATGGACTCTTATAAGTATGTCCCGGCTGTTGTCACCACAGATATTTCTCAGGAATTTTATTGAAGGTTCCAGATCAGGACCATCCTCACCGGAATCAAACCTGATATTATAACCTGCAATATTTAAATTGTAATTCCTCATTAGCCGGTTTTGATTCTGCCACCAAGGCACCACCATTTGCCCCTGCCCCTGCCCCCGCTCAGCTTACGCTGAGCACCCACTAAAGGGGGTACTATTCCTCCCCATACCCAACGTCCTGTTATAGAACGAAATATACCCTCTTTTCTTCGTCCTCCGAATCCGCAGACTGGCGGAGAAGGAGGTAAAGGGGGCAGGGGGGCATTCAGATGGCGGAGTCAATCATTTAACTATCAAGTACTCATTCATTTTTTTAATAAAAGACATAACATCCTCTTTTGCAGATGCTTCATCTATCTCATATTCTTTTACAAGTTCGGAAATAATCTCTTCAAGATCCCTTTTGCCATCAATGAGCTCCCAGATAAATGCTCCTGTTTCATTGAGTGTATAGACAGAATTCATATCTGCTATATTATTGGCTATCGGAACCAGGATATATTCATTGCCGGTTTTTCTTGTGACAATGGAAGGAGAATGTGAGGGGATTGATTTCAGGCTCATCAGATGCGGAAAAAAGTAATCACTAAAAGTATTAAAATTTTAAGAGAGTTCAGAATGTCAGAGTTGCAGAAAATGCAGGCAGCAGGTCAATTCTTTTTCCCGGATTTGATAAGTAATAAGAGGTCAATTTCCTGTTAATGAATATATTCTGTGGAGTTAAGTTGAAATTCCAGCCTGTTTTCATTTCTTTTGGAGGAATTGAAAAACCGTTCTTCTTTTTATATGAGTTAACCATCAGGGCATATGTTGTCATACCGGTAATATATCCTGAAACATAATATGGAGTCATATCATCTGAGCCTACGATTGCAATTAATCCAAGTCCGATTATTGATCCGCCTGAAGTTGCCAGCGCGATATTCCTGCCCTGCTGATTTGTAAATCTGGCATCCCTGAGCCAGTAGTGTCCTGCCATTGATGCACCGAGTGCTCCGAAAGCAGGAAGCAGGATTGTACCGGAATGAAAAGAGCCTGAATTCTCAGCGATATCGCTCATTATGCCAAATCCCAGCAAGCCATGGAGAGAGGCAAGTGTTCCAGTAGCAGTAATGTCTCCCCTGGTAAAATCATGTCGTTTTGATATGGCATCAGCCATGAAGTATCCTCCTGCTCCGAAAGCCAGTGCGCTGAGGCCATATATTCTCGGGTTCTCAGCTTCAAAAGCTGCCGCCAGGGCTAATCCTTCGAAAGGCATAAGGGTACCATAATAGGTATATAGCTTAGCTCTCCCTTCTGACCATGGCTTGTTTTTGCCGAGATAATAACCAACTCTGCCCAGTGAAATGCTTGTAAGCTCAGAGAGCGCCAGCAGTAGTTTTCCGTCATCAACATTATCTCCAACAATTGAAATCCCCAGGGCAATTCCCTGGCCTGCTCCAATAAGTTTGCCATGATTTGTCAGAGAAAGGGAATTATATGATACATACCTGTCCTTGATGCTTAAAACTGGTATCAACACATTAGCTCCTGCAGTAAGCAGGGTAATTCCTGTAGCTACTCCACCATCCTCAACTCCCATTATATATGATGTTGCAGCCCCGTAAAAAGCGCCCGATATTCCGTTTGTAATAAGATATTGTGTGTACATGCTCCTTTCGCCGGAGTATATATCTGTCTCCTGTTCAGGTGCTTTAAAGATTTTATCTTCGTTTTCTTTCCATGATGCACGGTTTTGATAATAGATAGCTTTTTCACTGTCAGGCATTCTGAGAAAATAATCATTTAACTTCATCCGGTGATCATCAAGCGATTTCTGTTCTTCAGCAGTCAGTATTTCACCCTTATTCTGCCGCTCGACAAGATTAATATAAGTTTTGTCCTGTTCCATATTCCAATACCTTATTGCAGAATACTCCTGTGCTGCAACCTTAAAAACAGAAAGAAGGAAAAAGCCTGTCAGAATAATAAGTACTTTTTTCATTACGGGGATTTTAAATTACATTATTCAGAGCGATGTAAAGTATTGGTTGAGCGATTAATAAAATCAAATTTACATTTTAAAATATAATATGAGCATCAGTAATCAATAATAAATACGTATGGGGGTCATGTTTTGTGGTTTATTTATTCTGAACCCTTTCCGGCAACATTCATGATATCAAAGGTTTGTGCCCTACCCTTATTTGTTTAAGGGGAGGATTAGGGAGCATAGCCGTCAACTTAAGGGTCTTCTTTTTTATTGAAATAGCCGGGCTAAAGTTTCCCCTCCTTTTGAAGGAGGGGTGGCCCCGAACCATCGGGGCCGGGGTGG
>CAYLYN010000300.1:0-3736 GCA_964387565.1 uncultured Rikenellaceae bacterium
AAGAGTAAAAGCAAAAATTGTGACAAGTTTATTACCCCAACCGTCCGTGTTATGGGCCAGGCCTTATTTATTTGTCTCGGTACCAGAGAATTGTCTCGATATTCCACACTTTTTTTATTTGATTTATATACAGCCGTTTTTCTTGTTGCTGTAATTTTTCTTATATCGGCGCGAAGGAGAAAAAATTATAATATTGAATCCTTTTTATTTTGCAAGCTCTTTGCCAAGGTTTTGGCTGGTAGGAAGGCTACAGGGGCTTTGGCAATGTGCTTGCAAAAGTTCTTTTTTAGACACACCTAGATCATTTAGAGCACTAAGGCTGACATAAACTATTAAGTGAGTGTCAATAAAATTTAAAAGTATAAGTTATTGATGGAATAATTGGCAATAAATAGCTGTACTTAAAAGAATAGTCGAGCCAGTAGTACATACCGACAGGATTCTTACAGTTGTAAGCATTGAAAACATCAAAGCTTATAGAGTGTTCACCTCTCTTAACCTCCTTATTGTAGTGTAAACCTAAGTCAAGCCTGTGATAAGCTGGTAACCTGTAGTTATTCATTGAGGGGTAATAATAGATCAACCATGGATTTTCCACGAATGTGTAAATACTTATTGGTGGCACATATTTCTCGATAGGTATTGTTATGGGATAACCTGTCCCAAAGACCCACAGGGCTGAGAAATTCCATTTGGCTGACAGTTTGTAATTGACAGTGATATTAAAGTCGTGCCTGCGATCATAATCAAAAGGGAATGTCTTTCCATAATTCAGGTCGTCAAATTGTCTGGATGCAGTAGATAGGGTATAATTGATTCCGCCGGTTAATTTCCCATTTGGCTTTTCAATTGATATCTCAATTCCCTTGGCATCACCCTTGCCCTGGGTTAACTTCTCATACCACGGTGAGAAGTCTATAAACAATGAAGCACCGTTTCGGTAATCAACAGGGGAGTACAGCCATTTTTTATAGACCTCAACCGATATCAAGGCTTTTTTCTTCCAATAGTAGGATAGACCCAAATTAACCTGGTCTGATTTCAGAGGTCTTACTCCCTTCATTGCCGGTATCCAGATATCGGTCGGCATGCTTAATCCAGAACTGGTCAGCAGATGCATGTATTGGACCATCCTTGAATATCCGCATTTTAAAACAAGTTCTGGCTTTATCTCATAATTAACTGCTAATCTGGGCTCAGCATTTATACTAGTTTCATTCTTGTAAATTAAACTACTAAGTCTTATTCCAGTCACCACAAGTAGCTTGTCAGAAGGTTTTATCTCGTCTTCAAAATATAAGAATGCTTCACTTGAATGAAGAGTGTTATTTGAGAATGAGGTGTCAGTTGTTATATCAAGGTACTTATCGATCATATGGTATTCATTACTCCCTGGATTAATTGTATGAAAAGTGTTTCCTGCTCCAAACTTCAACATCTGAGCATTAGAAACTGAATATTCCAGATCCGATTTAATGATTATGTCGTTAATATCAGAGCTGTATGTGGCAGAGTATTCTTTCAGTATCGTCACAACGAGCTGCGAATCTGTCTGTTTGCTGTTATACTTGCTGGAGGTGTAATAATTGTACTTGCTGAAAGCAATTGTTGAATTTGCAAAGAGTGTATTGTTAAAAGTGTGATTCCATCTCAAAGAAGCGATCATGTTTCCCCAACCTGATATTTCTTTTCTGTAATCCATCGGGTCATCATATTCTGTGTCAGAAGTTGTATTGTCATTGTTCTTTGATATTTTATCTCTTCCTTTATATAATCCAATAAACACTCTGTCCCTGTCAGAAATTGTGTGGGAAAGTCGGACATTGAGGTCATAGAAATAGTATCCCGGAAAATCCTTATCAAGAAGATCCATATCTTTCAAAGCTCCTGAATACATATCGAAATAGGATCTGCGGGCAGAGATGTTGAAGGTTGTTTTGTCTTTTGTAATTGGACCTTCAATATTGATTTTTGATGAAATGACTCCGATTGATACCTCTCCCTTGATTGTTTTGCTGTCGCCGTCTAGACTGCGGACATCAATTACCGATGAGACTCTGCCTCCATATTTGGCAGGGAAACATCCCTTGATCAGTTTGATATCCTTTACGGCACTGCTATTAAAGGCACTGAAGAATCCATAGAGATGACTAACATTATACATCGGTACATCATCAAGCATAAATAGATTTTCTCCGGCCCCACCTCCACGGACAAAAATTCCTGCTGAACCTTCAATTCCACCTATTATCCCCGGTTGTATCTGAATGGCTTTAAGCAGGTCTGTTTCTCCTAATGAAGGAGTTAGTGCAAGTTGTTTTACAGGAATCACCACAATCCCAAGCTGACTATTGACATTATGTGTGTAGGATGTTGAGGAGATAACCACTTCACTTAACTCAAGGACCGGATTCAAAACTATATTAAAAGTTGTGTCTCTATTTACGACAAATGGAATCTCTTTTGATTTCATTCCCATGTACGTGGCTTTAATTACCACGTTTCTGCCACTTGTAATCTTCAAATTAAAATATCCAAAATCGTTGGTCTGAGTGTAGCTCCGGTTTACAGTGTCCGTGACAAATACACCAATCAGTCGTTCTCCGGTCTCCGTGTCTTCAACAAAACCCGAGATACTGCAGTTTTGGCCTTGAAGCGTTTGAACCAATATAAGAAAGGGCAAAATCAGCCTGAAACTCAGCATTTATTTTTCATTTTATATTGAATACAATTGAATCGCCTGAGACAGATGCCCCCGAAAGCATACCATAGCCTCCTATGACATTAGAGTTCATAAGTACAGGTTCTGCTAGAGGATTGCTGTAATTCCTGCTGTACAACTGAAGTGTTTGGATATATCTGAAAAACTCCTCAGAGATCGAGTATAGCTTTATATATATTGTCTTCCTTATCATTGGATATTCGTTAGGAAGATGATCCTGATGTATTAAAGGTTCCCCAATGGATTCTCCCTTTATTACTATATCGAGATAATACTTTTGACCATTAATCAACTTGTCACTAAAAGCTACAGCCTGTAATCCGTTAATGCAATTTATTTTTTCCTCAACAACTGGATCATTGGAGCTGAACAGCAGATCATCTCGATTATATGGATTTAAATAATCATATGGTGCTTCATAGTAGGAATACATATACATCCTTATCATATAAAAATTATCACAATGGGGAGGATCGCTAAAAACCAACCTGCAAAGGAATCCTGTGTTAGATGAATGATAGGAGCCTGGAGCTAGAATAAATCTTGAAGTATCTATATATTCTATGAGGACTTTATTTGGTATTACTGCTATTGCAGATGCATCAGGAAGGTCTTTCCCACTCACTTCAATCCTGTACTGTTTTCCTGTTGATGGGTATAATAAAGAAGTAGACTTGTAATTTCCTTTATTAAACACTTTGAACCAATCATATTCATAATATTTTTCAGGTGTCAGTGAATCGATTCTTATATTGTTTTCATAAACTAATACTTTAACATTATCCTCCTGATTCAAGAAGAGTCTATCTACTCTCTGCTGTAAATCAGTGAGATATCCAGATTTGCTTATGCTTATATTCAAAGGGACATCATCTGTAATCAAACCATTAATAACAATTTTACGTCCTATATCTGGAATGACAATTTCATTCCTAGTGCAAGAACATACTACTAGTAATAGAAAAATTAGTCGAATTAAATTATTCATAATACATTGGGAAAATTGCACTCTTT
>CAYLYN010000301.1:0-3705 GCA_964387565.1 uncultured Rikenellaceae bacterium
CCTATGAAATTCATTTATAATTTGAGATTTATAGTTATAATACTTCTGTACTTATTTTTTTGCATTTCCTGTGAGAAAAAAGAAGTTCCAACATTGACAACTGCTGAAGTAATTAATATTACCGCTACAACAGCAACCTCAGGAGGAACAATAACGAATGAGGGAAGCGGAACTGTTATTTCCAGAGGGGTTTGTTGGAGTACAGGTATAGAACCTACGATATCAGATAATAAAACGACGGATGGTGCAGGGGCGGGAACTTTTTCAAGTAACATGTCAAACTTGTCAGGTGCTACAACTTATTATGTAAGAGCATATGCTACGAATAGTGCAGGCACTGGCTATGGAATGGCTATGGCTTTTACTTCTTTAGGTCAAGTGCCATCAGTTACAACCATTGCCGCAACAAATATTGCTACAACCAGTGCAACTTTAAATGGCACAATCAATGCAAATTATTTATCTACTATTGTAACATTTGAATATGGTACAACGACAAACTATGGTTCAACCATTACAGCTACTCAAAGTCCTTTAACTGGCAATTTAAGTACTAATGTGAATGCCAATATCACTGGCTTGACTGCAGGAATAACATATCACTTCAGAGTTAAAGCAATAAATTCTCTTGGAACTGCAAGTGGGAATGATATGGTATTTGTATATACAGTAACAGATGTTGATGGCAATATCTATAATACTGTAACTATTGGCGCTCAGATATGGATGAAAGAGAATCTTAAAACGACAAAATATAACGATGGCACGGAGTTACCAAATGTAACAGTCGATGGGACATGGGCTACTTTAGCCACCGGAGCTTATTGTGATTATAGTAACAATCCTTCAAATTCAACTACCTATGGGAGACTGTATAACTGGTATGCAGTAGATAATAATGCAGCTACAAAGGTAGCAAGTAATGGGGGCAAAAATGTATGCCCTACTGAATGGCACGTACCTACTGATGCAGAGTGGACAGCTCTTGAGAACTATCTAATAGAAAATGGGGCTAATTGGGATGGAACTACAACAGGCAATAAGATTGCTAAATCCATGGCAAGTACAACAGGTTGGCCTACATCTGCCACTGTAGGCACTGTTGGCAATGACCAAGCGAGTAATAACCGTAGCGGTTTTACAGCTCTTCCGGGAGGTGACTGTTTCTATGGTGGAACATTCTACAACATTGGTAAACGAGGTTATTGGTGGAGTTCTACAGAGGACTCAGCAACGACCGCCTGGTTCAGGTACATGAGCAACGATAACGCCAGTTTAAACAGGAGTAGCGAGGGTATGCGAGATGGTTTCTCTGTTCGATGTATCAAAGATTAACCTGAAATACTTAATCAAGGTTTGTGCCCAAATATTAAAAAGATGCAACATTTCCTTTTGATATGTTCTTAGTGTTAAAAGGAAGTGTATCTCTGCATTACAGTCAAACCCCGTAAAACATAATGGAAATACGGCTGATATACAGCGGTATAACCTTTCGATTTGGTGATTCCAGAAGGATTCATAGCCCCAACCTTGTGATCCGTATAAGAAGGAGTTTGCTTTCAATAGTTAAGCTTGAGATTTTACTTTAACAAAATCATCATTGTTATTGTTGAAAATTCTTGAGTGGATTTTTATTTGACTCGCATTAGTCTCTTTCCTAACTTTATGGAAATAAATCATCTGCATGGCGAGTCTAATCCCTGGATTTGAATACGACATCTTCATCAGTTATCGTCAGAAGGACAACAAACATGATGGTTGGGTAACTGAGTTTGTCAATAACCTTAAAGGAGAACTCGAATCAACATTTAAGGAAGATATAAGCGTATATTTTGACATTAATCCTCATGATGGACTCTTAGAGACACATGATGTGGATGCCTCCTTAAAGGACAAGCTGAAGTGCCTGGTCTTCATCCCAATCATCTCACGTACATACTGCGATCCAAAATCATATGCATGGGAACATGAGTTTAAAGCGTTTAGAGACCAGGCTTCAAAAGATCAGTATGGATTGAAGGTAAAACTCCCAAATGGTAATGTAGCAAGCAGGATTCTCCCTGTCCAGATACATGATCTGTATCCTGAGGATAAAGCTGCCATCGAAAAAGACCTTGGATGCATTCTGAGAGCTATTGAATTTATTTATAAGGAGCCTGGTATTAATAAGCCGCTCACCATTGATGACAATGAAAAGAAGAATCTGAATAGTACAAAATACAGATTACAGGTTAATAAGGTGGCTAATGCTATTGAAGAAGTGATTCATGGTCTCAGAAGCATTCAAAACTTGCCTGGCAGAAACTTACAATATGAACAACAGACTACCACTTCAAGGGAGGGTAGTGAAATAAAAGAGCAAAAGAGGGAACTGGTATCCTATAAGAATTTAAAAAGATGGTTAGTAACAGGTTTATTATTGATTTTTTGTTTTGTAGGTGTATTTGGGATCTTAAAGGTCATTGAAAAAACCAAACAGGCAAAAGACATTGCTAATTTTGAGAAATCTATTGCCGTTTTGCCATTCGTTAATGATAGTCCTGATAAGGAGAATGAGTATTTCTGTAATGGAATGATGGATGAAATTCTTAATAATCTTCAAAAAATAAAGGATTTCAGGGTTCTCTCACGTACATCGGTTGAACAATATAGGGGTTCCTCCAAACTGACAATTCCAAAAATTGCCAAAGCCCTTGATGTAAATTACATAGTTGAAGGAAGCGTTCAGAAGTATGGTAATACTTTCCGCCTTCGTGTGCAGTTGATAGCAGCAAACAATGAGAGGCATCTGTGGGGAGAATCATATGAACAGGAAATAAAGGAAACCAAAGATATTTTTAAAATTCAAAGCCTGGTAGCGCAGTCCATTGCTAAAGAATTAATGGCTACAATTACACCAGAAGAAAACCAGGTTATTACTAAATCTCTTACTACAAATCTAAGTGCTTATAATCTTTTCTTCCAGGCAAGGAATGAGCATTTAAAGTTTTGGATGGATAATTCATGCAAAGAATGCCTTGTAAAAGCCATGATTCTTTACAGGCAGGCTTTACAATATGATTCAACATTTGCTCAGGCTTATTCAGGTCTCGCTGGGGGATACTATAATAAATATTTTATTGAAGGTCTGAATGCAATTTTCATGGATTCAGTCTTGATTTTTGCAAATAAAGCAGTCAGTTATAATGATAAACTTGATGAAGCTCACTATGTTAAGGGCATCTATTACGATAGGACTGGTGATTACAACATGGCTCTGAAGGAATTTAATGAGGTTATTAATTTAAATCCTAACTATTCCTGGGCTTACTTTGGTAGGGGATTTCTTTTCTTTAGAAAAATCTTTGATCAGATCAGTGGTTTTGAAGATTATCTTATGGGTATCCAGCTGGAATACGGACCTTTGCGTCCCTATTTTTTAAAAGATTTAGGTTATACATTCAGCAATTTTGGATTTCCTTTGACAGCCCAATATTATTTTGAAGAGGCTTTAAAGCTTGATAATGATTCAATAGACTACCTGAATCAAATGGTATTTATGAATGTATATGATAACCCAACAAAGGCTATAGAAATTTCTACTGACGTATTGAAAAGAGATCCCACAAATATGACTGCTTTAGGGTGCAAAATGTTTTCATATGAAAGATTGAGTATTCCGGACTATACTGTACAATTTATTCTGGAGGAAAGTGTACAACCGAT
>CAYLYN010000302.1:0-3674 GCA_964387565.1 uncultured Rikenellaceae bacterium
CAGAAGGGATTTATCGGTGACAAGATAAAGATACAGAGGATCCTTAACCGCGAAATAATAGTGCATCATTATGTAATTGACGATTCAAAGGTGTTTAAAGGGAAATGTCTTAAGATGCAGATATCGCTTAATGATAATATGCATGTATTATTTACAGGATCGAACGGGCTAATAGAGGGAATTACCCAGGTGCCGGATGATGCATTTCCTTTTGAGACTACGATAATTGAAAAGGATGACAGATATTTATTCACTTAAAAATAATTCAGATGCAAGAACAGACAGAAACATTAAAGCAAGGTATGCGGAAGGTGGACATAATTCTCGGTAACGGATTTCCGCTGGCAGCTAAAAAAGTAAACCGTAACGCTCCGTGTGAGTGCGGCAGTGGGAAAAAGGCCAAGAATTGCTGTGGCGACCAGACTAAGTATTGCTATTCAAAACTGAATGAAGAGCAGCTTAGGAAAAGGGAAGAGGAGCAAAGAAAGATAAATGAGTAATAAATGGAGGGGATTGCTTCGTCGCTACGCTCCTCGCAATGACAGAAACATGAAGATAGTATATATAGCGCACCCGATAGCAGGGGATGTTCACGGAAATGTGGAGCGGATCCTGAAGATTGTTAAAAAGATCAATTTGACGAAGAAGGATATTGTTCCTTTTGCTCCATATATACCTGATGTTCTTGCAATGGATGACAGTGTTCCGGAGGAGCGAGAAAGGGGTATTAAAAATGATATTCAGATTTTGCGCAGCGGGATAGTTGATGAACTGTGGGTGTATGGTGAGAGGATATCGGGGGGGGTGGCCGCTGAGATTGACTTGGCTTTTGAGCTTAATATTCCGGTGGTGATAATGGATGCGAATATGTTTATTCCTCCGGCTTATAACAGTAAAGTAATTTCAGGATACTAACCTTAAAGAAAAAAGTATGCCGGTTTGTAATAAGAATTATCTGACAAGGGTTGCCACAGTGCAGAAGATTACCTTAGAGTACCAGGATAAGGGTTGTACCCAGGAGTGGATTTATAAAAAACTTATTTATCCGAATTATTTTATAAGCCGGAGTACTTTTTATAGGTATCTGCGGACGACCGTGGCAAGGAAAGAGCTTACAGAACAGGCAGGCCAGTGAAAATAAATTTGCAAATATTAAATATATTAATGAAGTTTGTGATGCGAACTGATTCTGATATCTATGCAGAGTTGTATCACAAGCAAAGGAATCAAACAAAGAAACGGGGATGGCGTACGGGTGCGAGTCCCGGAGTCCTTTTCATGCTCTGCATGGAATCGGTTCGCAGCGACCATCCCTCTTTGTTTAACCAAAATCCATTTATTATGCGAACCGACATGGACAAGTGCGGGCAGTGCCCCGACAAGCCGCTTACGGCTGACAGAATCATTAAGGAACTAATTGGTAGTGCTCCGCCGGAGGACATGAAGAAGGACCTTAACTCCCTTTTTATGAGCTGGGTGCAGCACGAAGAACTTACACACGGTGACTGGAAGGACTCCATCATCAGTACTTACATTTATTTAAACGAGTTAATTGATTCAGTAATACAATTTAAAGCATTAAAATCATGAATACAATTCCAATGAAAGTAACTGAAGGTTTGACCGTAAGTGTTATTCCAAATTCCACTTATGAGTATTTAATGTCATCAAAGGATGTTGCAACTGGATATGGAGTATCTGAAGGGAATATAAGAAATCAGTTGCACCGGAACAAAGATGAATTTCAGGAATCCAAGCATTATGGTTCCGCTGTTTGTTTTTCAAACAGCGGATTACAAGCAGTACACAACAAAGTATTTTGGACAAAACGAGGAATCGTAAGGCTGGGCTTCTTTATTAAAAGCGATCGGGCCAGACTATTCCGTGATTGGGCAGAGGATCTGATTATAAATCAAATTGAGAAAAAACAGACCGCATTTAATGAGTTGGAGGAAAAGCTTAAAAACCGATACCTGGAACCACCTGATTACAAAGAAGAGGTTGAAGTAATGCAGAGTGCCATTATGGCAATGGGTTCGGCAAATAAGCTTGCAGAAAGGATAGGAATGAGCGCATCTGTGTTAAGCCTTATAAAAAAAAGGCCCTGGCTTGTAAGTGATGAAAAACTAAAGGGTATAGTTCGTGCCTGCAGGAATCTATTATCGAGAGACTGTAAGCTTAATGATGCCGCTATTGAAGAACTTTTACAGGTTGATAATAGCGATCTAAGGCTAAGTCTATACACAAGGATGAAGCAAGGCGGGCTTATCTGATACAAATCTCTCACAAAAACCAATGCGGCCCCCGGTCAATTACCGGGGGTTTTTTACCTAAACTGATTCAGAATTAATTATTAACTTTAAGGGGCAATACAATTAAAATAGATTGATATGAAAAGGATTCTGATTTTCTTAATGATGAGCTTCAGTGTATTTTACACAAATGCTCAACAGATGGCTCCCTCTGAAATTGTGAACAATAACATTTTTCCATTAGATGAAAATGGGAAAATAACTTACTCAGAAGTTGTAGATGCTAATAACATTACTTCTGATGAATTATTCCTTCGGGCTCATACCTGGGTTGCAAATAGGTTTAAGTCAGCAAATAATGTGATCCAATTGAACGACAAGGAAGCTGGCAGGCTTATTGGTAAGGGGAATCTCGATGCAGGAATACCAAAAAGCAATTCAGGAATCATTAAATCGGGGATTCTTGTTTTTGTATACTTTACAGTTGATATTCAGGTTAAGGAGGGGAAATATAAGTACAGTTTTACAGACTTACATTGTATCAGTGCTGGCACAGAGGCTGTTTATGATCTTATGTCGTCGAGGGTTATCAAAAATGCTGTTTGGCAAAAGTCTTTAGATAAGGACTGGTATGAGGTGAAACTGGATATAAATAATAAAATGGAAGCTCTTGTTGATAGCTTAAAGGAAGCGATGAATAAATCGAGCGATGAATGGTAAACTACCTTTAACGCCCCGGTAAGCTACCCTACAGGTACCCGGAAGTAGCCCCGGCATATTGCCGGGGTTTTTTGTTTACTAATTCCGGATGTTGATGAAGATCTTTGTGACGAGCCAGCCGCGGACTTTGACGTTGTCCTGGTAGCCAGTGATCTGAACGGGACGGCCAAGGTTCTCATCGTCATAGACAAGCTGATACTCTTTTATAGCTGTGTTAACGGCATCGGCAACCTGATCGTGCTGCAGGTATTGATCGTCGGGGACAAAGCCGTCTTTATCGGACATAATTTTGCTGACAATATGGACAACCATGGTTATGCTCATGCGCTGGGTTGTTTTTGATATATACGGATCAGGTACCATATCGGGGAACTCGATGAGGGCAACACATGCGGAGAGGTTGCTGCCAGAGTACTGGTCATTGAACTTCTGGATGTCTTTCAAACTCGTGACCTGGTCGGCGAGCCTGGCTTTAACTGCGGAATAGTAAGGGTAGAACATGATTGTAAATTTTGGTTAATAGTTAAAGTTTGCTTCGTCGCTGCGCTCCTCGCAATGACGGGATCTATATTTTTAGTTGGGTAAAAAACTTATCCATTTCCTCCTCAATCTTTTCATCAATACGTTCGTTGAGCTTTTCAGAGGGCCCCATAAACTGACGCTGGGGCATTTCAAAGCCTGCTCCGCGACCGGCATGACCTC
>CAYLYN010000303.1:0-3666 GCA_964387565.1 uncultured Rikenellaceae bacterium
TACGACGGTTAATTAGAAAACACAAAGTTTCGGGTGTTATCTAGGCAAGCCCCATTTTATTTTCAATTTATTCTTTCTTTAACATAGATAACTCATTTAAATACTTGCCTCATTCGCAGGCTTTTGCCACCAGCCCTCCTCCCAGTGCAAGTCCTGTGGCTCAAACCTTTGATTTAAATTCAGAAAACAACTTTGAAGTAACATTTACCACGCAAGACAACATCATTGAATATGTATCTGAGGACAATTACTTTTATGCCGCTGGTTTTTGGATTGAAGCAGACATAGGCGAATGCGAACTGGTAACAACATCTACTGGCATTGACGGAGCAAATGGCACTCTAGAGAGCTACGTTGATCAGTTTAATCTTGAACATAAACTTGCTGAACCACCTTATATCGAAGGTAATGGTCCTGATTATTCATTTTGGCTAAACTTTACAGAACCAGGATATACATATTTTCGAATTTACGGATACGCACCTCAGGATGATAATTATGGCGTAAATGTTAAGCTTTCTGGGGACTGCGCTAGTGTTGACAGCCCAGGCACATATCCAGACGATCCGATAGTCCTCAATCAAGATAATTCTTTCAGACTCACAGTTGATACTGAACAAGATTACGAAGACTACCAAGGTGTTCCAACTTATCTAACGCTATTTGTTAGGGCTGAGCTTCCGGTTGCAACCTGTGAAGTAAAGAGTGATGCCCCACATCCCATTCAAATTCAATTACAAGATTTTAATGATGACGAATATTATGGGGACCTCTACGCTGATGACTACATTTATAAGGATTCGAGCGATCAGTACGTGAGTTATCCATTCACTCAAAGTTATCCTGGTAACCGTTATTTCGCATTGCATGACTACTTTAATCGCACTGATGATGCATCCCAATTTGATGTTTGGATAGAATGTGAAGGCAATTCCATTCCTGGCCGGTATCCAGGTGATCCCCTAGTAATTGACTTAGAATCAGCCAGCACTTTTGAAATCGATCCGGCAAACTATCAAAGGGACGATGACGGTTTTGTATACTTAAGACTAGATAATTCAAATAATATCTGCTCTATCTCAAACGATCCAAGGATAAATAACTTGGGAGTCAACCTTATTGACTATAAATCTAACTCAAATTATGACGGCTATGATATTTTTGACCACGATTATAATTATGACAAAACTTATTATTTTGATAGCTCATCAGGTTCAAGATATATAAAGCTTGAATTATTTGATGATAGAGCCTTTTCGTTACGCGCAGAGTGTGGCAACATCCTGCCAGGAACTTTAAAATTAAATCCGATTGAGCTTCTACCTTATAATGAATTTAGTTACCAAATAGACTCAGCAACTTTTCCTGTAGGCGATAATGGTAATTACTATATATATTTTAAAATGCCTGCAGGCAATGGCAACAGCACCGTTACCTTTAACCCAAGTTTCTCCGGTGAATATAAGCTTCAACTAGATTATTATGACGATAAATCTTTTGAAAATTCAATATCAAACTACTACTATGAGCCTGTTGAGGACACCCTTGTAATCGATGAGATCCCGATACCTGATCTCGGGTGGTACTATTTTGTAATTTCCACATCAAGCCAAGATTATGAACAGGAACAGTTAACTGGATTTTCTCTATCTTCTACCGTCAGCAATTTGCCAGAAGCAGGATCACATCTGATTCACCCTTATATGTTAGATATCACAAATTCATTTGAGGCTGAGCTAGATGGAACAAGCTACCCCCTGGACACCGAAGCAACTAATGGAGAAGGTTATTTTGGCTATTTCAGAGCTAATCTGGGTGAAGGCCAATGTCAAGCGACTTTTGATACTGACAACTGGACTTACGCTCATATAGGGATAGAGGGAGATGATATTATCTCCTATTATCATCTGTATGTCTTCAGCGACCCAGAATATGACAATCAGACAGCGTTTAATTCGGTGGTTCCTTATAGTCCTGTTTCTTATCCAGCACAATTTGACTTCGAATTAAACGAACCCGGTGATTATTTCTTTAAGGTTGGTGGGTATCGAAACATTAATAACTATTCTATTACTTTTAGTGGTGAATGTGTAGATAATCTTCCAGAAAGCAATATTCGATTTGCCAAAGGTTTGCCAGCCGAGTATTCAGGAGATACAACTACAGCTAATGCAAGCATTGATTCTATTGGCGAAGACACGCTTTTGGTTGTTAACGTCGCTTTTCGATCCAACACTGGCGCTGAGGTAACTAACATTGTCGCTGGCGGTCAACAACTAACCAAAGGTTGTCGAGCTCATGCTCATGAGTACCCAAATGAAACGTGGTATTTAGCTAACCCGCCTGCCAGCGCTTCCTTACCAATTACAGTAAATTTCTCCAACACTACTTCCGATGGGGTTATTACTCCGGTTATTTTTACTGGTGTTGACCAAACAAACCCAGTCAGTACATCTAGTTGCTGGGATACAGATGATGAAGGAGGCTGGGGATTTACCCCAAATGTGTCAATTGACGCAGTGGCTGGCCAAGTTGTGGTTGGTGGATTTACAGCCTATTCTGCTGGTGGACAAACCATCACTTCTGATCCGACCCAAACCGAAATTTGGAATATTGGTTATGCCAGTAACACTGCTACTGGAGGCTCCTATTATGACGTTATATCTCCAGACACTATTAATTTAAACTGGACGGTTAACAAAGACACTCCCTGGTCGGCTTCTGCTATTGCCATCAATTCAACCACCACTGAACCGCCGTCGCCGCCACCAGGAGATGGTACTGAACCAGGTAAAGCGATTTCCATTACTCAAGACGATTCAACCTATAGTTTTACCGATAACACAGATGGGTCCTACACTTATGCAGAGTTAGACTTATCTTCTGCCAGCACATCAGCTCATCTGTTTGTGGAGACCTATGATGTTGGATCTGGAAATAATGTTGATACGCTTATTGAATTTTTTGGCGAGGACTCAACCTTTACTGAAAAAGAAGTTGAAAACGATGATTTTTATGGTCAATATTCGCGCTATTATTTTAATGCCAGTAGTGGTAGCAAATATTACTTCCGCATCAGTGATAAATTAGGTTCTGGCGGAGATTTTGGACTTAGATATGTAATTCCGTCTGCCTCTGACCATGTTGGCCCAGAGGTTGTGTTAAGTAACTTTAGTATTGATCCAACGCAAGAAAATCAACCAACCTGGACAGGAGTTGCTACCGACACCCAAAACCCAATTTCTTCAGTTGCCATAAGCATTACTAATAGTTCCAATGAAACCGAATTGATTTGGACAGAAGTTACACCTTCTGATGGCGCCTGGGATGAGCTTGAAGAAGAATTTTCATTTACCTCACCAATTGAACTTACTGACGGAGTTAAAAATATTCTAGTCAGGGCAATTGATACCAATGATGCCGTTACCGATCGTGGCGACTTTAATGGTTTTACTAATTATTTCTATGCCGCTGACCGCATTATTGTGGATGCTGTTGACACAGCTGTTCCAATTATTCAGATTTATGACATAGTTCCAAACCCAATTGCTGATTCTCAGCCAAAAATTCAGGGTAAAGTCGAGGATGATGACAATAATCAACGCTTGCTAACTAGCTATATTGATCAAATTTACTACAGCCTTGATGCTGGAGCTTGGCGAGGTC
>CAYLYN010000304.1:0-3649 GCA_964387565.1 uncultured Rikenellaceae bacterium
GTTCTTTAAGCATAAGATAGCATCTCTGCTCAAGGAGCAATCTGTTATCCCTGCACAATCTAAGATTATCATAAGGATTTAATGATTCAAAGTTTTCAAAAATATATTCAAGAAAATCCTCAATCAACTTTGACTCAATATAGCTTGCTATCTGGTTCTCAATTAAAATTGATAATCCGCTTATTATGTCACGCCAGCGAAGACTGATAATTTTTTTCTCTATTGTTATATTTTTTGGCACTGGGAAAGAAAGTTGGTCGAACCATACATCATTAATGTTAGGTTTATTTTCAATTACAAAAATCCAGTTATTACCGGTTACAATAAACCCATCAAGGATTCCTTTTCGTTCACTTTCCTTCAAATCATTCTCTTCTTTTAAATGTTCATCAGATATAAGAATAGAAAGCAAATAGCCCTCATAATCTTTAAGTAGTTTTGTGGATACCTGGGTTTTAACTTCCTTGATCAACATGGTTTCTTCCATCGGAGATCCGGGAATAGTTACTGCATTAGCCTCTGCAAGTTTTGACCTGATGAGATTGATGAGCTGAATCTGAACGAGTTTAGAGTAATTGAACAATGTCAGGTATGCTTTGGTCAAATCATTCTCATGTTGCCCTCCCTTTCTTCCGTAAGAAAAAAAAATGTTAAGGTTTTCCATTTTCTTCTAGTTACCTGATACACCTAAAAGTTCTGTGAGCGAGCATGAAAATGGAAAAGCATTTTCATCTTCAGAATATCCAATTAATTTCTTAAAATACCAGTAAATATTCCTAAATTCAGCTTCAGCTTCTTCAAGATTAAACACTAAATAATAATCATGATTTGGTGATGGATAATCTTTGAAAACAGGTTTATCTCTCGTAAGAATTCGCGGTTTTTTATTTAAAGACTGAGTTATCTTAAATAGTATACGGGACTTTTCATCACCGGCAGTATGAAGCAGCAGATAACGAGCACCGATTATTTGGTCAGACAACTCCATTGCACCTCTGACATTTCCTGTTCTGCCGTTATAAACCATATGTTTTTTAATCCATAGAAGATGCTCAAGACTTTTATAATACCCAATCAGAACACTTGTCTCATCAGGAATTAATCTTGTTCTGTTGGCGATATCTACATATTCAGGAATATTCTCTGATGTTATATCAGGCAGATCTTTTTTGCGGTTTTTATGAATATCATATCCTTTAGCCGCAACACGTTCTCTCTGGTTTGCCCTATCCTGGAAATGTCTTATGACATCGTCAATAAATTCAGCAACTTTTGAAATTCCGGTACCATTTTTGGTTGGACCCGGCTTGACAGCGAAAGCACCTAAACCGGGTATAATTTCATGAAAGCCCCTGAAAGGACGGTTTTTGTCATCTGGGCTACCTTCTCCTGGATACAACACGTAAGCACCTCCTGTTCTCCTTATTGCATCCTTGTAAGCGTGCATCTTCATCAGGTCAGCATTCCGGTAAATTCCTCTTCTTTCTTCCCTTTTTTCTTTTTCCACGGAGTCCACATCATCTCCCTGTTCATCCTTTTCCGCGGTTATCTCCTTTCTGATTATGAATTTGCCGAGCTTGTATTTTGCATCAAAATGAATATGTACAATCATGTCATTTTCTTCGGCCTCCGGTTCTTTCAATGAAGCAGGCCATATTGAAAAAGTGAAATCGGGCCTCAGAGGTTTGGTCCAACTTCCGTCAGCAGCTCTCCATGCTGTCCCAGTGTTTAAGTATTCGGTACCACCTTTAAAGGTTCTGTTATATGAGAAGCGTATGCTCAAAGGTCTTGTCTGATCAGTGGTCCTAGCAATTACTGAGGTGTCTACTCCTGATTTGAGTTTTAGTCCCAGACCATCCGAAGTATCCTCGGTAAGGTATTTAATGTTCTCCTTGTCAATAAGACTTTCAATAATCTTGCCATTATGTGTGATTTCGACCACATCGAATCTGGAAACAAACAAGCTGTATAGCTTGAAAAACAGCCAGTATTCATACAGAACAGCAATATCCCTCTTCCCTGCTTTGTATACATTATCCCCCCCCTTCCAGATCAGTTTGGCCGCAAGGTCAAACAGAGTCCATGCTTTCAATATCTCCCGGTATCCGCTCTTACGCTGAAGAAGAGGGCTATTTAGGATCAGGACTTCAGGACGTGAAATTTCCCTGAAAAAAGGATTTTCAAGATAATTCCTGAGTGT
This sequence comes from uncultured Rikenellaceae bacterium, assembly GCA_964387565.1. Lineage (GTDB taxonomy): Bacteria > Bacteroidota > Bacteroidia > Bacteroidales > VadinHA17 > LD21. The sequence goes on from CAYLYN010000304.1 coordinate 2,201, forward strand.
AGCAGCTAACAGATGAGCCTCCTTCTTTGCTTTTGAATAGTTCATATCGGAAAACCTTTGCTCGCATGACTCGCAGAAGGCGGTGAAATTTTCAAGAGCATGTTTTACAAACCTGTTTTCAGGAATATCGAAGGAATCTTTTTTGCGAACAGACAGAATTTTATGAGGTACTGAGGAAATGTATTCGTTGAGGTCGTAGTCAAAACGATTCTTCCCGGAAATAATCTGCTTAATTGTAAAGTTATCAACTTTACTCATCCTTCTGATATCGGATTGTTCAAAATCTTCTCGCCACCTGGATGCGGGAGCATACAAGATTCTGCCGACAGCTCCATTGAATTCATCGGAGGTGATTAGTGACTTCACAAAAGCAAAACGCTGATAAATTGTATCGGTTTCTTTATTGAAGTCAGGGGTAAGTCTCTGGTTTACAGGAGAATTTATCTGCAACAGAAGATCCGAACATTTTTCTGCAATATCATCGAGCATGCTTCTGAAGTTAACCCGGTAATCTTCATCCAATATTTCAGAATCTTCGTGAATGTCAAGCTTTGTTGAGAGTACTTCAAGTTCAATGAAATCGAATATGATTTCAGGTTCATCCTTTTTGTAAATTTCCAGGCCTAGGGTTCCTACATAGATTCCGGGTGTAATTCTTCCGCCACGCACATCTCTGCCTTTAGAATGGGTTACAATGCCAGGTATTGGGTTAATCTGGTAATCAACATTATTGAAGTAATAGCCATAACTACCAGATTCCATTATCTGAACAGAGGCCTCCCCATTTTCGGCTGCCTCTTCAGAATCGATCTCGGAGAGCGAGTTTTCCTGCTCTTCAAAAATTGAAAGTAAAATGCTGGAATCCCTTGTTTTTACTCTTATTTCAGGTTTGAACACCCTCATTTCTTAAGCCTCTGCATAACTGGTAAAACCATTTGCAATAAGATTCTTATACATTCGCTTGATTTTATCAAAGGATAATTTGTAAAGTATATTATCACCTGATACTTCTTTTTCAAAGAATTCACTGATGAACTGCTTTCCATCCTTGTCCTTTTCTTCTGAGTATTTTTCATCAATCCCGTCAAGACATAATCGACCCAGCGCAACAAGAACCGGCACCAATCTGTTCCTGGATCCGTGAAGCTTTGGAAGAAGTTTCTGCATTATGGCTATATCTATAAAATCCTTTTCTGTTAAATCGCTGTCATCGCTTTTGGGGAATCCCTCAGCAATTGTTTCGAGAATACCTACAAGACGATTGATCTCAGATGCGGTTCTGTATCCGAATTCAGCTCCGGCTTTTTGCAGAATAGGGAAAAAGTCGTTTAAAGCACTAACGGCCATTTTACTTCCTGCTCTGCTATCAGCCAGCCTCATGAAATCATCAGCCAGGCTTGCTCCAAAGCCCGGATTGTTCTCATTTTCTCCGGTATGAAGCTTCTTCAT
>CAYLYN010000305.1:0-3642 GCA_964387565.1 uncultured Rikenellaceae bacterium
CAGGGTGGAGTTGCAGTAATAATGCACGGTAAAAGGCTTGCAACAAACGGAGACCTCAGACTGGATGAAACACCCGGGCAATTTCAGCCAATTCCGAAACAGATCGACCGCAAGGTTGACGCAGCAGGTAATATGATTACAGTTACACTTGCTTATCCTGATGAAAAGATAAACAGGAAAGGGTTCAATCCTATCGAGTACCCCGATCTGAATTTAAATTATACAGTTAATGTTAAAACTCAGGGTCAATCCATTGTTGTAACAGTGGATCTTGAGAAGGCTGTTCCGAAGGAGTTCCTGGGAAAGGTAGGTTTTAATATGGAACTTTTCCCCGGCTGGCTCTTTGGAAAGACATGGAGCCTGGGAGGAAAATCAGGGATTTTCCCGAGGCAGGCAAACGGACCCGCAATGAGAGACAGCAAAGGGGCTGTTGTAGCCAATCAGCCCTTTGCATCAGGAAAGAAACTTGTTGTGGCTCCGGAAGACGATTACCTGAGAATGTCAGTAGAGTCAAAAACAGGTGATATTCAGCTGCTTGACGGCAGGTATGTACACAATAACGGCTGGTTTGTCCTTAGAACGGTGGTTGCTGAGGGCGCGGTGAAGAACGCCATTCAGTGGGTAATAACACCCAATGCAGTTCCGGGATGGAAAAGCACTCCTGTTGTTCATGTTTCACAGGTTGGCTATCGCCCCGAACAGGAAAAGGTTGCAATAATTGAGCTTGATAAGAATGAGACAAAGAATGAAACACCAGCACTTTTCAGGATCGCTGATGATGGAAAATATACCGAGATACTGAACGGGAAACCTGAATCGTGGGGTACTTTTCTGAGATATAATTACCTGAAATTCAATTTTTCGCAGGTAAAGCAGGAAGGAATGTACGTTGTAAGCTATGGGAATCAGAAGTCACAGCCTTTCCGTATAGCAGCGGATGTCTTTAAAAGAGATGTCTGGCAACCTGTTATTGAGTTCTTCCTGCCAGTTCAGATGTGTCACATGAGGATAAATGAAAAATACCGTGTATGGCACGGACTCTGTCATATGGATGACGCCCTGATGGCTCCCGTGAACCACAACCATTTCGACGGTTATATCCAGGGAGAATCGACACTGACATCCTTTAATCCGGGGGAACATGTTCCGGGACTGAACGTAGGAGGATGGCACGATGCCGGTGATTATGACCTGAGGGTGGAGTCGCAAAGTGGTGAAGCATATATACTTACGATGGCTCATGAAGCTTTCAAGATTGATCTTGATGAGACTTCAATTAACCAGAGGACAAGGATTGTAGAAATCCACCAGCCTGATGGTACTGCCGATATTCTTCAGCAGATTGAACATGGTGCCCTGACTGTTGTGGGCGGATATAAAAACCTTGGCCGGCTTTACAGAGGAATTATTTGTTCAGATTTAAGACAATATGTAATGCTGGGCGATGGTTCAACGATGACTGACGGACATATATGGGATTTCAACCTGAACAGGAATGAACTCACAGCAACTCATTCTCCGGTTATGGATGACAGGTGGGTATTTACAGAGAATAATCCTCCCAGGGAACTTACAACAGCTGCACATCTGGCAGCTATTTCAAGGGTGTTGAAAGGGTATAATAATGATCTTAGTAATGAATGCCTGGATATAGCAAAAAAGATATATTCCTTTGATTATCAGCTTGAAGGTCGTGCTATGGGAGCTAAGCTTCATGCCGCAAGTGAACTGCTTCTTACCACTGGTGAAGACCAGTATAGAAAATTCCTGGTGGACAACAAGGATGCTTTTGCGAAGGCATTCGGAGGTATAGGATGGCTGGTTGTTCGAAGTATTCCGGTGATAAATGATCCGGGATTTACCGAGACTGCCCGTCAGGCTGCAAAGATCCTGTCGGAGGATATTACCAAACAATCTGAAGAGACTCCTTTCGGAGTACCCTACCGTCCCAGAATATGGGGAGCAGGATGGGATATACAAAGCTTTGGTGTAAGACAATACTACCTCTATAAGGCATTTCCTGATATCTTCTCATCAGCCCCGATATTTAATGCACTTAATTTTATTCTTGGAGTTCATCCGGGTGATAATACTTCTTCATTTGCATCGGGGGTGGGTGCGAGATCAGCAACGATCGCCTATGGTGTAAACAGGGCTGATGAGTCATACATTCCCGGAGGTGTTGCCTCAGGAACAGCTTTAATAAGACCTGATTTTCCTGAACTTCTCGACTGGCCATATCTCTGGCAGCAGCAGGAGTATGTAATGGGAGGCGGATCATCAAACTTCATGTTCCTTGTGCTGGCCACCGACCAGCTGCTGGGTGACAAATGATAATAATGATATTAATAAAATAGCTGATATGAGAACATTTAAGATCTTATTACTTTTTTCCCTTCTGGCAACTGTAACATCATGTAATAACTCAGGTAATATAACTAAGATGGTAAGAAAAGAAAATTTCGGAAAACATAATGGGAAAGATGTTTTCCTGTTTACAATCACAAATAGCGAAGGCAATACAATAAGACTTACAAATTTCGGAGCAAAACTTATCTGGATCGAGGTCCCTGACAGAAATGGGAAAAGAGACAACCTGACATTCGGATATGACACATTTGAAGAGACTCTGAAGGGTGATATGTCGTTCGGCTCCATTGTTGGAAGGTATGCCAACAGGATAGCAAACGGGAAGTTTAAAATTGACGGAACAGAGTATTCAACACCTATAAATAACGGACCCAATACGCTTCACGGGGGCCCGCTTGGATGGCATAGTGTGGTCTGGGATGCCGAGATACTCAGTGAAGGAGATGTTCCGGGTGTCAGGTTCTCATATCTCAGTCCTGATATGGAGCAGGGTTTCCCGGGCAATGTAAAGATTGAAGTAGTGTATACATGGAATTCCGGTAATGAGGTTGTGATGAATTATACCTGGAGCACTGACAAAAAAACCGTGGTAAATGTTACCAACCATTCATATTTTAATCTTCACGGGGCAGGTAACGGAGATATTTTAGATCATGTGCTTACTTTAAAGGCATCTGCATTCACTCCTGTTGATTCTGTCATGATACCGACAGGGGAGATCCGACCTGTTGCCGGCACTCCCTTTGATTTCACCACTCCTCATACAATAGGTGAAAGGATTGGTGAAGATTATGATCAGCTGATACTGGGAAAAGGATACGATCACAATTTTATTCTTGATAACAAAGAGGATGTGGATGTTACCGTTTATGAGCCGGTGAGCGGTCGCATGCTTGAGGTGATAACTGACCAGCCAGGCATGCAGCTGTATACCGGGAACTTCCTGAATGGTTCTCAGAAAGGTCATGGAGGAAGGATTTTCAATTTTAGAGCAGGTATGTGTCTCGAATCAGGCCATTTTCCTGACAGTCCGAATAAGCCTGATTTCCCATCGACTATTGCAGAACCCGGAATGACATACAAATCGACAACTATATACAGATTTTCAGTGAAATAAATAAAGTTTCAGGTTCCTGGTTCCATGTTACAGGTTGATCTAGCCTGGAAACCTGAACCGAGCTGAAGGCGAGCTCGGCGAAGCCAAACCTGCAACCTGCAACCTGAACCGAGCCGAAGGCGAGTTCGGCGAAGCCAAACCTGAAACCTGAAACC
>CAYLYN010000306.1:0-3619 GCA_964387565.1 uncultured Rikenellaceae bacterium
TATAACTTGCGGGTTCCATCATACCATTAAAATCAAAATTATATTATGATGAAAACTTGTAAATTTTTTATTGTCTGTACGTTGTTAACCGTAACCTATCTCTGTGGCAACTCCCAGAATGCTGATCCCCAGTTTGGGATTAAGTTTTCGGGATATGTAAAAACAGATATTTTTTACGATACAAGGCAGTCATCTGCCTCAACAGGTGTAAGAGAGGGCCATTTTTACCTTTATCCGGACAATGTACTTATGGATCTTGACGGGAATGATATAAATGCTAATCCCTCTTTCCATATACTTAACATACAGACAAGGTTAAGAGGCAGTATTACCGGTCCTGATGCTTTTGGTGCAAAAACATCAGGAGCAATTGAGGCTGAGTTCTTCGGTACAAGTGAGAGTGACCTTAACGGATTCAGGCTCCGTCACGCTTTTGTTCAGCTTGACTGGAACAAAGTGTCACTTATGGCAGGACAGAACTGGCATCCTTTATTTCCCACAGAAAGCTATCCCGGAACAATTAGTTTTAATACCGGCGCCCCTTTTATTCCGTTCAGCAGGAACCCTCAGGTAAGGCTGACTCTCAGGGCTGGAATTCCTTCTTTTCAGTTTACTGCATATTCGCAGCGTGATTTTGTCTCGTCAGGAATCGACGGTTCAAGTAATAAATATCTGAGAAACAGTGGTATGCCAGGATTAAATTTCACAGTAAAAGTTCCTGCAGGAGATATATTCTCAATCTGGGGAGGAGCTGACTATAAGAAACTTCGTCCTGAGCTGAGAACCATAGCAAACTATAAAACAGATGAGACTATTGGCTCAATGGTATTATTCTCAAATATCAGGATAAAGACAAAACCTGTTACTGTAAGCATGATGGGGATCTATGCTCAAAACGGAACAGATCTGGTAATGATAGGTGGATACGCAGTCTCTCAGATTACTGATTTTTTAAGACAGGAAAAAAAGTATACTACTCTTAATTCAGCCAACTTCTGGATTGATCTGACCACTAATGGTGATAAAGTATCATTTGGACTTTTCTCGGGCTACTGCAGTAACCTTGGTTCAAAAGATGAAATTACCGGATCGGTCTTTGGCAGAGGCAGTAATATCGATCACGTTTTCAGGGTCTCTCCCAGAATTATCTTTACCAGCGGTAAAGTAAGCTTCGCCGGTGAAATTGAAGCGACATCTGCCTCATATGGTATCATGAACAATTACGGGAAAGTTGAAAGTGCAAGCAGTGTTACAAATGTCAGATTACTTCTGAGTGCCATTTATAAATTCTAGATTTCATCAGTATAGAAATCAGTGCCGGCTTTAAGCATAAGGTTATTTATAGTTTCTATCGCCTGGTTAGTGAAATAAAGCGCATTTACATCTGTGAAACTGAAGTCAACAAGGTTATCGGGCTCCTTTCCCCTGTACAGACAATCGGCCTGGTGAGAAAACCTGATGGATGACAGGTATCTGAATGATCTGAACATTTCCCTGAGGATAACCGTATCGAAATATCCTTTCTCATGAAGAGCCAGGATCCTGGAACTTGTTGAGTATTTGTCAATTCCATATTTCAGCGAGTACATTCTGATAAGTCCGTTAAGAGGCATCAATATCCTTTTAATATCGACAGGTTTTGCACCTTCCCTGACAGACGATGGCTGATATTGCTTCAGTGCAGAGGTATAGTGATGAAAATAGATATCATTTGTCACCAGGTTGTGGTTTACATGGCTTCGCAACTCGCTGGTCAGATCATCATGGCCAAAGCAATGTCTGAAATCAAAAAAGATTGAAATATCCAGAAGACTTGATGGTTCTGGATTCCTGATCCAACCTGAAAAATATTCCTTCCATACACTAATGGGTTGTGACCATTTCACATTACCTGCCATATTGTTGCCTTTACATAAATTATAACCTGTGATTTTGAGCAACTCATTTATTCTTCTGCCAAGTTTTGGAAAATATTTTTGAGCTTCTGACAATTTTGTATCTGCACAATCTTCAAAAATGATCCCGTTGTCCTGATCGGTTACAAGAGTCTGTTCCATTCTTCCTGCACTTCCGGTCTGGATAAATGCAAACCGTAACGGTGGCGGACCAAGCTCATTTATTGAAAGTTCAATAACTCTGGTACATATAATATCGGCAGTTGAAGATATAAATGATGAGACGATTAGCGGATCAGTCTTTCCAAGTATCATGGATACTGACATATTCCTTGTGACGTCGGCTATACTCTTCAGCTCTGATACACTGGCAGCCTGGTTAGCAAAATTCAGAATACTCCTGTCGGACAGAAATATATTCCTGAGGATGTCCCTTTCAGTTATTATTCCTTCCAGCTTACCATCGGCTGATCTCACCAGAAGCGGTTTTTTACCCTGTAAATGCATTAGCTCGAATGCAAGCGCAACTGGCTTATCAATTCCTATGAAATAGGGACCGGACGTCACCAGTTTACCAGTTTCAGTTCCGGCATATTCTCCATTCGCAAGTCTGGAAACAATGTCTGATAATTCAACTGCTCCGACCGGATCTCCTTTAGAATTTATTACTGTAACTGCCTGTGTGTTATTTTTAGTCATAATCTCCAATGCTCCTGACAGGGCCGTGTTATGACTGCATTTCTGAGGCAATTCCATAATTGTTTTCACAGGAGCATTCTGGAAAAACGAGAAATAATATTGTGGCGGCAGTGATGGAGCAACTTCTGTGGCAGTACTGTCGGCTGTGAGATATTCAATGCTTCCCTCGCACCAGATCTCAGGAAATTGCTGGTCTGTTACCGTAAGGCTGATAAGAGCCTGAAACCTGATTCCCGAGCTGTTTGCAATTGTGATGATCATATCAGATACAGCAACCTTCGATGCCAGATTTTTTTTAAGTAATCTCAACTGCCCCGGATTTACAAAAATCGATTCTGCATTAAACTGGAGTAGGTCATCCAGATTGTCAAACCCCAGCATCTTTAATACAGGATCAGTGGCATCAAGGAATCTGGTTTTCCGGCCAAAACTTATTCTGAAGAAACCGGTCTGAATTGAATCCAGGATAATGTGCGGAAGTGTGAATTCATAAGAAGATGAGTGTTGTTTTACCGGGCGTATCAAAATTACCACTGCCTTATTTTCACCCATCAGGATCCTTGAATATCCTGAATGAGCCTTCACAGAACTGCCATCAGAAGTCCTGATTTCACATTCACCGTATTGTGGAAATCCCAGATTGTCGTATGCATTATCGGGCCCGGCAGGAATATCAATGTCGGATGATGAAAATATCTCTTCAACAGATTTCTTCTTTAGCTCTTCCTCTGAATATCCCAGAATTGACAAAAGGGTTTTGTTGGATTGAATCCCGTCTCTGGTCCAGATTAGTACTCCTTCGGTTGCAGCCTCAGCCAGTGTTCTGTAGAGTTCTCTGGACCGGAACAGTTCTTCTTCTGTTTTTTTTCTCTTCTGTTCAATTTTATGGCTTTGCCGGGTTACTATTGATAAAAGTATAATAATTATAATTCCGATTGTTCCTGAGATTACAAATGCCATGAATTCAACCTTCCTAATTTCGGTTTTCACATCTTCAATGTAAATACCGGTCCCGATAATCCAGT
>CAYLYN010000307.1:0-3615 GCA_964387565.1 uncultured Rikenellaceae bacterium
TAAAAAAATTCGCCCAGCCATTGTCGCATACTTTTAGTTACTGTATCAACGCAGTATTACTTGTTTTTCGTGCGTGACACCACCTATTCTTGACCAAAATTTTACAAAAAAGGTTGCATCGGATGAATGCAACCTCGTTTTTGTTTAACCTCCTACTTGCTAAGATCTTACCTGTTTAATATTCTGGATCAGCGAATAAATGAAGTTCCATTGATGTGCCTAAATTTTTTTCAGGTTATTGCCTTGATAATATTCTTTATGTTTTGTGTTGTGAGTTCCTGGAGCCAGATGAAGAGATTTCCTGACCATCTCTGCGGATGAGTATTAATAACCATCGGGCTTTTCACTGATCCTGACCTGATAAGTGAGATGAGCTGGTAGGTTGTGGAATGTGGTTGTCCGGAAAACAAATCCGCTTCCTTCGTCTTGCCTGGAATCCTGTCTCTCCTGTTTGATCTGCCCGCATCCCAGCATCGGCCGGTATCAGTCAGATAGGTTACACCTGAATAATCGATATCCAGATAAGATTCACAAGTTATTCCGAAGTCGTGATAATCAATGTATTTCCACAAATCACGGTTGTCATGCCGTGACAGCGGATCACCATGCATCGATATCACCCTGACAGGGTAATATTGTCTCAGCAATTCCAGGTTCTTGTCGAACGACTCCTTTGCTGTTGCAACTCCCGCCTTTAGATCCTCCGGTTTACCAGGTCTAAACCACGATCTGCCAAATTTGTCCAGGGCACGGCTCAGATCTTCGTAATGATAGGCAATCTCATGGCCCATCCCAGTTATCTTTTCCAGGATGGAAGCTTCTGCATGGACTCCCCGGTCAGAGGTAACTCTGATATGATAACTTGCCGTTATTCTTCTTGCATGCTCCAGTTCTGCAATGACAAGTGCGCGGTGTGGATGCTTATCAACATCATGGCGCAGCACAACTGCCCTGGATGGTTGCCCGGTCATAAACTCTTCGAAAGTACAGAAAGCATAACCCTTTCTTGACAACTCGTCCAGGAGGAGACAATAGGTGGCAGGAGTAAAATCTCTCACAATGATTAATCCTCCCTTAAGTGTTTATGGGAAATAATTAGCACACTGTGTGATGATAAGGCAAGAGCCTATTTTATTATTATAGCTGAAGACCAGTTTGCATCACCTGAAATAACCACAAAATACCTGCCTGGCTTCAATTCATGGATGTTTACTGTCACCTCGGGAACGTTTTCGTACGGGAGTGACCGTACCACCTCTCCCTTCATGGTGATAAGCTCAACACCTGTTATCATTGTCAAACCACTGGTAGATTTGACCGTAAAGATATCAGAAGCGGGATTAGGGAAAATACTGTATGGGCTATCCGTTGCGGCCCCGCTGTTTCCCCCGATATCATCATCTGATCCTGACAACAATTCTGCTTCACAAATTCTGATGCAGGCACCCATTTTTAAAAAAACGTCCAGCACATTAGCTGATACTGTTATCGACTTGCCGTTGTAACAGATGTTTACCTTACCGTCAGAATGGCCGTTCCAGTATACTGAATGTTCAAATTCAGACATGAGGATATCAACCCACTTTTCGCCATCCCAGGATTGTCTTACAAGTGACTTAAGCACACTGCACCGGTCATAGGAATAAACCCTCCTCCAGCCATTTTCCCACCTTCCCTCACGGTAGAATTGTGCATACATCTCGTACAGCCTGTCACAGGAATCATATGAATAGAATACCTGAGAGAGATACTCTCCTGCCTCAGATATACTGTATTTCAGTGACAGTTTGCCTGTAGGGCTGTTTTCATAATAAATAGTGTGATCCTTTTTCCATTCATTGTCCTTCCACCTGAAGTTCTCCGACTGGATCAACAGCCCATCCACATCATACTGAAAAAGGGTGTCCAGCCTGCTGACAGCCCATGCCTCTCCACTCCACCGCAGTATGCGCTGACTTGACTTTCCTTCGCCAGTGTATGTGTAGGAATATTTTGTGTCAGGACTCCAGCTGTCGCCGTCCCACAGGCTCACCACATAATCGTTGAGCAGGCCTGCGGAGGTATAGTTATAGTCAACCTTGGAAATACTATCGTTTGCTGCAGCATCATACTTAACCAGTTCAAGCAGTTGGCCTTGCGCATTGTAATTGTAATTCATTATCGCAGACAATTGCCACAGATCGGTTACAGCATCCCTGATGTACTCTCTCTCCTCTATCGTTTTAAGTGGCAGTATCACCTTGTTCCGCTTCTGTGCATGCAGAGGAGCCGTGAAAATCAAACCCATCAGAACCCCTGTCATTATTTTCTCATTTATTCTCATCTCAACTTCCCTTATGTTATCCTTCCTAAATCGCCTTACGTTACATTTTGTTCATTTCGGCATACAATTCACCAGCACAATCCTTCATAATTAGCAGGCTTTTCTCCTTCTATAACGCCGGCCAAGTCAAAAAATTCTTTCTCCGGACTGTTTAGCAGGGCATCCCTGAACTTGTTGTTCCTATGACTTATCACAATAAGATCCGACATTCTGACCACCTCATTGATATCATTTTGCAATAGACTCACAAAATGCGGTAAATGGTTGCTTATATACTCACGGTTCGCTCCAAGAAGTCTCGATGCATTTATGTTACCGTCATAGATCCGTACCTGGTATCCCTTCCCTATCAGCTGTTCCGCAAACGTAACCATTGGACTGTTTCTAAGGTCATCAGTTCCCGGTTTGAAGCTTAATCCCAGAATGCCTACATTAATCAGTCCCTTTTCCAGGATTCTCTTCAGTGCGTAGTCAATGTGGTTTCTATTCGACTTATCAATGGATGCAATTACTGGGGTTTCAAGGTAACTGTCATGCGCCAGTGTTCTGAGGGCAAGCAGATCCTTCGGGAGGCATGATCCGCCAAAGGCAAAGCCAGGCATAAGATAGGCCCCCGAAGTATTAAGATGGGTCTCGCGGATAAACAGCTGCATCAGCTCCAGCGAGTCAATGCCAATGCTTTTGCAGATTTCCCCTACCTCGTTCGCAAAGGTTATCTTCAGTGCATGATAGGCATTGTTAATATACTTAATCATCTCAGCCGCTCCTGTTGAGACAATTTCGAAAGGTGCGTTGATACCTGCGTAGACAGACCCGCATATCTCAAGCCCTCTCTCCGAATCACTCCCTGCCACTGTAAACGGCGGATTCATAAAATCACTGACCGCACTGCCCTCCCTGAGGAATTCAGGATTGGAGACCACGGCAAAGTCAGTGTTCCTAATCCTTCCCGACTCCATCTCAATGATCTTGCCCGTCTTCTCGTTGGTACCCGGAGGAACAGTACTCCTAATCAGCACCGTATGAAAGGTCTTCTTACTCCTCAGAGCGACCCCAATCTCATGGGCTGTCTGAAAAATGCCGGACATATCAAGGTGCCCCTCCCTGTCGGATGGCGTTCCCACACATATTATGGATACCTCTGAACTTTTCACTGCCTCCACGGCGTCAGTTGTTGCGGAGATGTTTCCATACGATACTCCCGTGGCGATAAGTTCGTCAATATCCTTCTCGACTATGGTCGGAATACCGGATTTTATCATCTTCACCTTTGCCTCACTGATATCTATACC
>CAYLYN010000308.1:0-3584 GCA_964387565.1 uncultured Rikenellaceae bacterium
TGAACTGTACTCCTCGAGGATCGATCCTTCATTTGAACTAATAAACGGAAGAGGCTACTTCCAGTATTTTTTCCGTTCGGAATTGAAGCCGATGTTATTCCTTGAAAAAAAACACTCGGCATCAGTGACACTGAACGGGAGAAAGTTTGCTGATGTTTACCTGGATTATGACACCTTTACCGATGAGGTAGTCTATACTGACTCGTCCCGCATATGCGTTTATGCTCCCCTCAGGGTAGCTCTGAATAAGGATTATGTTGATTGCGTCGAATTTCACACCGAAACTGACTCAATAAAACTCATGTATTTCCGGAATGAGAATGATCCGTCATCTGATATTAAGGATGGATATTACGAGGTTGTGTCGGAGGGAAAAAGCAAATACCTCATAAAACACTATTCCTTCTTAAAGAAGATACCGGGAATTGATGAATATATCTATGTCAGGACCGGCTATATAAATGTTGGAAATGGATTCTCAAAAATATCATCAAAGAAAAAATTCATAGCTGAATTTGGGAACAGGGCTGATGAGGTCCGGAAATATCTGGAAAATTCAGATATAAAAATTCGAAAGGCGAATAAAAATCAGATAATGAGCGCATTAAACTATTATGACAACCTCAGTGCCACGGAAAAATAGCTTCGCGAAAAAAACTCTTGTATTCGCATTTTTCACTGTAACTCTTTTCCGGGTATATGGTCAGAATGATAATCTGACGCTGCAGTTAAAAAATATCATGTTCAATGATCTGGCTGATACTCTGGAAAATCTGGTCCCGGTCAGATTCTATTATATCCACGAATGGGTTGACAGCATTAATCTGTCAGTTAATTCCGATGACTCATCTCTTGAAGAGGTGCTGGAAAAGGCCTTGAGAAAAGAAGGATTAAATTTCATCATTACCGATGAGAACAAGGTAATCTTATCAAGAGGTTATAATATTAAGACCACCTTCCGGAAAGAGTATCTTGAATACCTGAAAAATAACTATTCAAAAACCGACACTGTAAGATATGCCCTTCCTTTACCAGAGCAGGAAAGCAACTCAATTAGCGATGAATTCAGGGTATTTAAAATAGGTAAACCTTCAGGTAACAGTAAAGGAGGGAATGTGATATTGTCAGGAAATGTTTTTGATCCTTCAGAAGGAGAGCCTCTCCCCGGGGCGGTGGTTTATGTGGAGGAATTGAAAACAGGAGCAATAACTAATAATGCCGGTTATTATTCAATATCAGTACCCCCGGGACAATATCAGATAGAATACAGGACTATGGGGATGAAGACAACGAGGCGGAATGTAGTCATCTTTTCAAACGGATCTCTCGATGTTGAAATGGAAAAAAGCATTAAGCAGCTGAATGAAGTTTCGGTATACGCCAACCGTGAGAATAATGTAAAGAATGTCAGAATAGGAATTGAGAAGATCGATAGCAAGATGTTAAAACAGATACCAATGGGTCTGGGTGAAGTGGACATTATAAAGAGTTCCCTGCTGTTACCGGGAGTGCAATCGGTAGGAGAAGCTTCAAGTGGATTTAATGTTCGTGGCGGAGGTATCGATCAGAATCTGGTTCTACTCGATCATGCCCCCATTATCAATACGTCGCATTTCTTTGGCTTTTTTTCCGCACTTAATTCAGATCTTATCAGCGATGTTACTCTTTACAAGAGCGGGATGCCGGCAAAATTTGGAGGAAGAGTATCATCTGTTATGGAAATAGTTCCTCTTACCGGGAATACTGAAAAAGTAAAGCTTAGCGGAGGAATAAGTCCTGTTACAGGCAGGTTGCTTGCTGAAGGCCCGATAAAGAAAAATAAAAGCTCATTTGTAATCGGGACCCGGACAACCTATTCCGACTGGTTACTTGAATTACTAAATGATAAACAGCTTCAGAAGAGTTCTGCAGGATTTTATGATATACAGGGATTAATAAACACCAGTCTCGATGAAAAGAATTCCATTTCAGTTTCAGGTTATTACAGTAATGATAAGTTTAACTATTACCAGGAGAGTGATATAAGATACAGTAATGCAGCTGCAACTTTAAAATGGAAACATACATTCAGTCCCAGGCTTTCTGTACAGACTTTTGCAATTCTAAGTAACTATCGCTATAATCTCAAAGACAATAGTGATTCAACCAGATATAGTTCATTGCACTACGAGCTGAATCAGAATATCCTGCGTTCTGACTTTTTATATTTACCGGCGAATAAGCACAAGATCGAATTTGGTATTGATGCTATATATTATACCCTGCTTCCCGGAGTAAGAGAACCTGTTGGCGAGTACTCAAGAGTTCTGTCACAGCAGATTGAAAAAGAAAATGCCTTGCAGCCATCCTTATATATCAGTGATGAGTTTGAGATATCTCCGGCGCTATCGGTATCAGGAGGTATAAGAGGAACTTTGTTTTCGTCATTTGGTCCAGGAACTGTATTTCTCTATGACGAAGGTGCTCCGAAATCGCCGGAAAGCATAACAGATTCAATAAATTATGATAAGGGAGAGATTTTAAAATCATATCCCGGACTGGATTTCAGGTTGTCATCCCGCCTGATTATTGCGCATGATTTTTCCATAAAATTCGGAATACAGCGTGTTTATCAGTACCTGCACATGATCTCAAATACAACCTCAATGTCACCGACAGATATCTGGAAGCTGAGCGACAGATATTTCAAGCCGCAGAGAGGCGATCAGGTTTCATTAGGTTTATATAATAATATTGGCAGAAGAGGTATCGAGACCTCAATAGAAGGATATTATAAATCACTTTCAAATATCATTGATTATAAAGGTGGTGCGGAACTGCTTATGAATAAGAATCTTGAAACAGATATTCTTAGCGGTAATGGTAAAGCGTACGGGGTTGAATTTATGGTGAACAAGAAAGTCGGTATGTTAACAGGCTGGATAAGCTATACTTATTCAAGGACTCTCTGGAAGGTTGACGGGCAGTTTAGAACCGAGAAGCTTAACGGAGGTGAATATTTCCCGGCAAATTTTGACAAGCCGCATGACTTTAAATTTATTACCAATGCAAGACTGGCCAGGCGCCTTAATTTTACTTCAAATTTTGCTTACAGTACCGGCCGACCGATAACCTATCCTGTTGCATTTTATGGTTTTAATAATACAACCAGGATATATTATTCGAACAGGAACGAGTACAGGATTCCCGATTATATGAGACTCGATCTGTCGATGACTGTGAATGGTAATCTTAAGAAAAGAAAGCTCAATCATTCTTCATTAACTGCTACTGTATATAATGTTCTGGGGCGCAGGAATCCCTATTCAATATTTTTTAAAAATGAGGGAGGTGAGATCAGAGGATACCAGATGACGATCTTTGCGAAGCCTTTCTTCATGATTACCTATAATTTCAGGATTATGGGAAATGCGAAGGATGATTTTTAGAAGACTGGCACCCAGGCACAATGGCGCAGCGGCGCAATGGCGCAAAGGTAAGACCAGCTACTGGCTACTGGTTGAAGGGACATCAGCCGTTATTCCGGTCTAAGCAGCCCCCCTGCCCTATAGCCGTCAACTTATGGGTCTTTTTATATTGAAATA
>CAYLYN010000309.1:0-3576 GCA_964387565.1 uncultured Rikenellaceae bacterium
TAATTGCCAGATCTCCCTTAAAGGCATCTGATTGAGTATACTCCCAGATCATTGGGGATACAATCCTGTCTTTATAGTAAGGCTTGACAGTACCATTTGCCAGAACTTCTGCCGTATCGACATCTATCAGGAATTTGTTTGCAGGAAGGTAATTCATATAATCTCCTCTTCCGCTGTAATCAATCCTGTACTTATTATCATCCATTCCGGCAAACTGAACAACCTGACTGAGTTCAACCGGTTTATTCACTCTGTTATTCACAGGCAGCTGTTCTCTTTTACCTTCTATGTACTTATCCGGACCAAGAGTAAGCGGCATAGGGTCGGAATCAAAAGCTTTCTGACGCATCATTTCGATATACCAGCCTGCCTGTATATAGCTCAGGTTTGCTACCCTGACATCCGTTCTCACCTGCTCTACATCCTGGACATACCAGACAGGGAAGGAATCGTTGTCACCATAGGTAAAAAGAATGCTGTTGGGAGCTGTTGAATTAAGATAGTTAGCACCTATATCTCTTGCGGTATAACGACCGGACCTGTCATGATCATCCCAGTTCTGATAAGCCATCAGGAGAGGTCCTGCTATCAGGAGCAAAACAAAAGTCACAACCAAAGAGGTCTTTTTATTAAGTAATCTCTGAATCTGCTCATAGAAAAACATAAAGCCCATTCCAATCCATATTGCAAAAGCATAGAATGATCCTGCATAGGCATAATCCCTTTCCCGTGGCTGATTAGGATACTGGTTGAGGTAAAAAATAATTGCCAGTCCTGTCATAATAAAAAATGCCGCAACCAGCCAGAATCCTGAATTATTTCTTTTGTACTGCCAGGTCAGGCCAGCCAGTCCCAGAATAAATGGAAGTAAAAAATATTTGTTATTTGCGGGATTAGACTCCAGATCGGGCGGTAATGAATCCAGCTTCCCCAGACGCGCTTCATCTATGAATTTTATCCCGCTTATCCAGTTTCCATGAATTTGATTACCATTTCCCTGAATGTCATTCTGCCGTCCTGCATAATTCCACATCAGATAACGCAGATACATAAATCCAACCTGATAACTGAAAAAGTACCTTAGGTTCTCACCAAATGTAGGACATACAACAGTTTCTGATCCTACCGTGTACTTCCTTCCCTTAACCCTTCCCCAGTATTCATATGCTTCTCTATGATCAGGATCAGAACTGTACATACGAGGGAAGATTGTAACAAATTTCTCGCTGTATTCATATTCAGGGCGATAGTAAGGTTCATATTTCCCGTCAATTTTGTTGTAACCGGCAATAACCTTTTTCATTCCCACAACAGGAGCACTGTAATAATTACCAAAAAACTTTGGTGAGCTGCCATACTGCTTCATATTTATATAATAGGAAAGGGAAAAAATATCAGCCGGATTGTTCTGATTCATAGGTGGCCTGGCTGAAGATCTGATCATGATCATTGCATAGGATGAATACCCGATCATAACCATAAGCACCGCAGTAAAAATGTAATTCAGCAGTTTTTTGTTCCTGGCAATCGAGTAGTATATCCCATATGCCAGTCCGCCAAACAATACTATAAGGAATAAAATAAGCCCGCTGTTATATGGAAGACCAAGCGTATTAACAAAAAAGAGCTCAAACCAGCCGGCAACTTCAGGTACTCCCGGTATCAGTACAAATACCATCAGCCAGAGCAGAATCACTGCCACAATGAGTGTTTTCAATACTCCGTAGGTTGTGATTTCATACTTTCGGAAATAATAGACAAAAACAAGTACAGGCAAAACAAGGAGGTTCAATCTGTGTATCCCAAGACCAAGTCCCATGATATAAGCAATCAGGATGATCCATCTTCCGGCACTGGGCTGATCAGCTTCTTCCTCCCATTTGAGCATTGCCCAGAATACCAGTCCGGTAACGAGCGATGATAGTGCATAAAGCTCCCCTTCAACAGCGGAAAACCAGAATGTATCTGAGAATGTATAGGCAAGAGCACCAATAACTCCACTCCCTATAATTGAAGTAATCTTCTTTGAATCAAATGACTGATCAGCCATTACGACCCTGCGAACCAGGTGAGTAATTGTCCAGTAAAGGAAAAGAATAGCAAATGCACTGCAAAGGGCTGAAAGTCCGTTCATCATAACAGCTACTTTTGAAGTGTCGCCTAATGCAAACAAAGTCGCAATTCTTCCGATCATCAGAAAAAGAGGTGCACCAGGGGGATGGCCAACCTGCAGTTTGAATGCCGATAGTATGAATTCCCCACAATCCCAGAAACTTACTGTAGGTTCAAGTGTCAGAAGATAAACTGCAAATGAGATAACGAACAGAATCCATCCTGCAATATTGTTCAGGCGGCGGTAAGAGCCCCATGTTGAATCCATAAATGAGTATTTAATATTTTGAGCAACAAATAACGTAAAAAAAAATTATCCCTCTATTAAAACATTTCTATTTAACAACTATTTAACCTAACCAGGAAAACAGACTGATCATGAAAACTGATCATAAATAAAATCTCCATGGCACTGATTTCCAGTAGTCCCCGGCATAGTCAATGCCAATACGCGGACCTGAGTTATATGGTAGTCTCATTCCTGTATCTTCCAGCCATATCCTGGATGAAGTAACAAGATCTTCACCATAGAAAGAACGATCAATTGAAAGCATTTTTGTAATCTTCCCCGGGCCGGATATGTCACCGGTTCCCCTTATAAGTACAGCCTGCGGTTCTCCTTCTGTTCCGGTAACTATATTCAGCATCCAGTACATTCCATAAATCAGATATATATAAAGATGTCCTCCAATGCCGAACATAACTGAAGTGCGTGAGGTTTTACCTTTGGAAGCATGGCATGCTTTGTCTTCCATTCCGCGATATGCTTCAACCTCTGTCAGAGGCATTCTGAAATAAATGCCGTTGATCTGTCTCACAACAAGGATCTTTCCTATGAGATCAGGAGCAACATCAAGTACATCACGTACATAGAAATCGCGTGAAAGCCTGTGTCCGTCTTTTGTTAAATCAGTACCTGACCCTGTTTTCATGTTCATTCCACTTTCTGAAAACGTCATTGCTCCGGGCATCTTCAATCTTTACAAAACTGATATGCCGGTCGGCTGGATTTAGAATTATTTCATCATATATATACCGGTCGCTGAAACCGGCTTGCTCTGCATCATATCTGTCGCTGGAGTAAACTATCTTTCTGATTCCGGACCAGTAAATTGCACCAAGGCACATAGGGCATGGTTCGCATGAACAATAAAGAGTACAGTCACTTAAATCGTGTGATTTCAGTAAAGATGCAGCCTCTCTTATTGCATTAATCTCAGCGTGGGCAGTAGGATCTGAATTGACAACAACCCTGTTTACAGCTTCCGCCAGTATTATCCCATCTTTAACTATAACTGCACCAAATGGCCCGGCTCCGTCAGCAATCCCTTTTTCAGCCAGCCGGATGGCATGTAACATATATGTTCTCTCCTCTTCCATCACTGTAAAAATTCTTATTCAATTATAGAGTATAAAAATAAGGTTGTTTTGGCTAACAGTAATAAATTCTGATCAATATTCTTT
>CAYLYN010000310.1:0-3571 GCA_964387565.1 uncultured Rikenellaceae bacterium
AATATACAGAATTAACCTTGATCAGTAGGCAGGAGCAGTTGGCAGTTGACAATAAGAGGTAATCAGTAATCAGTAATCGGTAATCGGTTAGTTGCCCGTTGAGCCGGTGAAACATTGCGCCGTTGCGCCCTATTTCACCACCCCAATCTCCTTCTTCTCTTTAAAGAAAAATATAAACAGAATCAGAACTGCAACTGCTATGTATGCAGGAACAAACCAGATACTTTTCCACTGGTATTCCTGACCTGTTGAATAATAAGTGGTTACAAAGCCAGAGAACCAGGTTCCTATGAACATTCCTAATCCGTAAGTGACAAATGTGAAAAGCCCCTGTGCAGCACTTTTGATCCTCTCATTAGATTTCTTTTCGGTATACATATATCCGGTAACAAAGAAGAAATCGTAACACACTCCATGAAGAATTATACCGGCATAAAGCATCCATATTCCGGTTCCCATATTCCCATAAGCAAATGCAAGGTATCTGAGTATCCAGGCAGTCATACCAATCAGCAGCATTTTCTTAACACCTATCCTGTTGAAGAGAAAGGGAATAGCAAGAATAAAAAGAGCCTCGGATATCTGTCCCATGACCATTTTACCGGCTGTATTTTCCATTCCCGACTGATTAAGGTAAAGATTGGCAAAGCCGAAATAGAATGAAAGGGGAATGCAAACAAAGATTGCTGCAATGAAGAAGATAAGGTAGGGTTTGTCCTTGAAAAGAACCAGGGCATCAATGCCCATTACAGATTTTGCAGATGCTGCAGAACTCACCTGTGGCGGTGTATTTGGCAGGACAAAACTGTACAATCCAAGCGCCACTGAGACTATGGCTGCCATATAAAATGTGAGAGGCGTCTGCTCTATGCCCAGAATTGAGATCATAAATCCTGAAATAACCCAGCCTACGGTACCGAAAACCCTTATCGGGGGAAACTGTTTTCCTATGTCTGTCATCTGCCTGAATGCCACACTGTTTGATAGTGCAATAGTTGGCATATAGGCAAGTGAATAAAATAGTATGACCCAGTAGAATGCTCCGTTAGAAGTAATCCTTGATGCCAGAAACAACAGTACACCACCCAGGATATGCAGAACACCCATAACCTTCTGGGCCGCAAAAAAGCGGTCAGCCACCATGCCAACGAAGAAAGGAGAAATCATCGTTGCGATTGCCAGTGCACTGTATGCTGCTCCAATCTGGATACCTGTTGAACCGAGGTACTTCGACATGAACGTTCCCATTGTGACATACCATGAGCCCCAGATATAATACTGGAGGAACATCATTGAAGAAAGTACAATGGTAGTTTTGGTCTTCATAGGTAATGATTTTTGGTTAAATCCCTGATCTTACTGAATAATAATAAGTTCCCATAATTAATCAATAAATTCAGCATTTGCAATATTGTGTTGATAAAATTTCTTTTAATTATTTACCCTGACACTTCTGCCATCTGTTTTTATTTTTTCAAGGAACTTTTTCAGCTCTCTTACTTTTGCAGTATCAGTAACTGACAGATTATTTATCTGTTGAGTATCATCTGCAAGATTATACAAAATCACAGGTGTTGTATCTGTCATGGCTCCCAGTTTTTCTTTAATCCATAACGGTTCTGCTGTAACTTCAGCTGTCTTCGCGTCCACAAGCACAAAGTTGTCTTTCCTTATTGCAAAAATCCCGTTTATTGCATGGTATACCAGATGATCACGGTGAGACTGAGTTGCCCGTCCGAGAAATATTTCTGCCTGGTTAAAACTGTCTTCCCCCGCTCCTTCAGGCACTTTAATATTGAGCAGCCCTGCTAATGTTGCCATAAGGTCTGTCTGGCATAAATATCCTTCAGATAAAGTACCTGCAGGAACTTTCCCGGGATACCTTACAATAAAGGGCACCCTGTGGCCTCCCTCCCACAGGTCTCTTTTCAATCCTCTGAAACCATCCATACTGTAATGACTGAAGCTCCTGATCCTTTCATAAGCATAGTATTCAGGACCATTATCGCTAGTGAATATCACTATTGTATTCTCCTCAAAACCATTGTTCTTTAATGCATCCAGAATGTTTCCCACAAACCGGTCAGTCTCTGTCACATAGTCACCAAAACCACCGGCTTTCGATTTCCCTCTGAAATCCTCCCCGGGTATTATTGGGGCATGGGGAGACGGAAGGGCATAGTACAGAAAAAATGGCCTGCTTTCATACTTGCGGTCATTGATCCATTTTACGGCATGCTCCATTAGTGTTACCGGTACTTTCCTGATATCCCAGTCTTTTGCAGCAGGTCCGGGCCTGCACTCCCAGGCGCCCTCCTGTGGCAGATCATCCTTAAGATCAAGCATTTCAACAGGTGTTTCGATAACCCTATCATTTTCAATCCAGGTGTAGGGTGGAAAATTAATCGTCCCGGTTCCAAAATAGTAGTCAAAACCTCTGGTAACAGGGCCTTCCTTAATTGGCTGACTCCAGTCGAAATCTTCCGGTGCCCACGGGCCCTTCCCATTCATCGACACTGATGACCATTCTTTCTTCCCCGGGTCATCCTGTCCAAGTCCGGGTTTAAACGGCCATATCTGTCCAAGATGCCATTTACCGATACATGCTGTTATATAGCCCTCCTTTTTCAACATCGAAGCAATTGTCTCCCGTCCCTCCTCAATGGCCGGATCACCCCATTGCGATACAATACCCTCTTTAAGATATCCCCGCCAGTGGTAACGACCTGTGAGCAAGGAATAACGACTTGGAGATGATACTGTTGATGCGCTGTGGGCATCTGTAAAACGCATACCCTGAGAAGCCAGCCGGTCAAGATTGGGAGTCGGAATCTTAGAATCAGGATTCTGACATCCAAGATCGCCATAACCCATATCGTCAGCATATATAATAACAATGTTAGGTAATGTGCTTCTATGGCAGCCGGTATATGTCAGAGCCAGAGCCGGAAGGAAGAGAAGATTAAATCTCGTGTACATATTATTTTTAATTCCCAAGTTAAGATTTATCCTTAAAATCATACAACTATTAGATCTGAATATTATAATCTGACTTCATGTTTCTGTATCAGGATTCCCAACATTTTCACTATGTTTGAGAAAGCATTTGTAGATCTCAGATCTATAATCCGGATCGAATACAGATCTGACTTATTTAAAACAGGATGATCTATAATACCCTGATAACCGCAATTTTACTGATTGTTCTTTCTGTTTCTGCACACGGACAGGGAACCGGAAAATTTAAAATCAGGAAAAAACTGAATGCTGATATAGATAATATTCTTAAGCATGAGGTCAATACTGACAAAATTCCGGGAGCAGTTATACTTATTAAAAAGAACAGGAAGGTAATGGTCCGTAAAGCATATGGATATGCTGAGAAGTATGATTACAAAACTGATCTGCTCGTCCATCCTGAAAAAATGAGTGTCAGACATATGTTTGATATTGCATCGCTCACCAAGGCTATTGGGACCACAACCTCTTTAATGATTCTGGCTGACAGAAATTTGGTCAAAATTGATGATCCGGTTTATAAATATGTCAAAGCATTTGAAACACCTGAAAA
>CAYLYN010000311.1:0-3548 GCA_964387565.1 uncultured Rikenellaceae bacterium
CAATAATGTCAAGTTTTGTGACAATATAGCTTCTGATCAGTTTCCTTTTGTTATTTTAGCTATATACTAATCCATCGCAAACGTATTTATTCTATGAAGATTGTTGTAATTGGAGGTACAGGTCATATTGGAACCTACCTTATACCCGGACTCGTCATGGCAGGTCATGATGTGATATCCGTTACAAGGCAGAAAGGCAGACCTTATTATGATCATGCTGCCTGGAAGGATGTAAAAAAGGTTTTAATTAACAGGGTTGAAGCCGATAAAAAGAAGACCTTCGGAAAACAGATCAGCAGACTAAGTCCTGATATTGTGATCGACCTGATCTGCTTCACCCCTGAAAGTGCAAGACTTCTGGCTGAATCGCTTCAGGGACAAGTTCAGCATTTACTGCACTGCGGAACAATTTGGGTACATGGCAGCAGTGAGCTTGTGCCAACAGATGAAAACCAGCCGAGAAATCCATTTGGAGATTATGGTATCAAGAAAGCTGCAATAGAATCATGGCTTCTTTCCTTCGCACGCACAACAGGATTTCCTGCCACAATACTTCATCCGGGACATATAGTTGGTCCGGGCTGGATCCCTCTTAATCCTGCAGGGAACTTCAATCCTGAAGTCTACAGGATACTTGCTGAAGGAAGAGAGCTTCTCCTGCCAAATCTTGGAATGGAAACAGTTCATCATGTCCATGCTGAGGATGTTGCGCAGTCTTTCATTGGTGCAATAAATAACAGGAGCAGTGCAATGGGCGAAAGCTACCATATTGTATCACCGAAGGCTCTTACACTTAGAGGATATGCAACAGCTATGTCGCACTGGTTTGGCAGGGAACCAAAGTTGAAATTTCTTCCATGGGATAAATGGAAAAAGAGCATGAGCGAACAGGATGCAAATGCTACCTGGGATCATATAGCCCATAGTCCGAACTGCAGCATTGAAAAAGCCAGGCAACAGATAGGGTATAATCCCCGGTATACATCTCTTCAGGCAGTACAGGAGGCTGTGAAATATCTGCTGGACAGAAACCTTATTTAATTTGTAACAATTTTCAGAGTCATATAGTCGCACCCTTTTAGTACTTTTGCAAAAAATTCTATATGGGCAAAAGAAGAAGAGGTGGAAAAACCTCAGATGTTTCAAGAGAAGCGCTAACTGAACAAATCATAGCAATCCTTTCAAAAAATCCCGAACAGGCATTAAACTATAAACAGATCGCCAAGCGTCTCAGTATCTCAGATTCATATGAACGTCAGATGATACTGGAAACGCTCAGGGAACTTACAGGAAAGAACACCCTGCAGGAGATATACCAGGGTAAATATAAGCTCAGACAGCCTCACGGTAATGTAACAGGTGTTGTTGATCTTACCAGGATGGGTTACGGATTCATAATCACTGAAGAGCTTGATGATGACGTCTTTGTGACTGCAAAGAACCTGAGAACAGCTCTTCATGGCGACAAAGTAAAGATAAGGCTTTATGCCCGCAGGAAGGGTGCAAGGCCGGAAGGGGAAGTGATTGAGATAATTGAAAGAGCAAGGACCACATTTGTTGGTACCGTTGAGGTGATGCCGAACTTTGCCTTTCTTATTCCCGATAACAGAAATATGCCGTTCGACCTTTTTATACCTACAGCAAAGCTCAATGGAGCAAAACAGGGACAGAAAGCTGTTGCAAGGGTGGTAGACTGGGATCCTAAATCGAAGAATCCGGTTGCAGAGATAATTAATGTGCTCGGTTTCCCCGGACTTAACGAGACCGAGATGCATGCCATTCTTGCTGAGTTCGAACTGCCATATCACTTTACTGAAGAGGTGGAGGAAGATGCGGCAAAAATTCCTTCGGCAATTACTGATCACGATATTAAATCTCGCCGCGATTTCAGACAGATCCCGACTTTCACAATTGATCCGGCCGACGCAAAGGATTTTGACGATGCTCTGTCACTGAGGCAGCTTGAAAACGGAAACTGGGAGGTGGGTGTTCATATTGCCGATGTGACACATTATGTAAGACCGGGATCGCTTGTTGAGGATGAAGCAAAGAACAGGGCGACATCAATTTACCTTGTCGACAGGGTAGTCCCGATGCTTCCGGAAAAGTTATCCAATCATGTCTGCTCTCTTAATCCTGCTGAGGATAAACTCACATATTCGGCTGTCTTTGAGCTTAATAATAAGTCGGAGATAATTGATGAGTGGTTTGGAAGGACTGTAATAAATTCCGACAGGCGATTTTCATATGGTGAGGCGCAACTGGTCATAGACACCGGAGAAGGTGATATGAAGGAGCAGATACTTGTTCTGCACAGGCTCGCACAGCAGCTTCGAACAAAAAGATATGCCTCAGGAGCATTTGCTTTTGAAAGGGTAGAAATAAAATTTGATCTTGATGAGGCAGGAAAACCTGTTGGGATAAAATTCCGCGAGATGGGTACTTCAAACCAGCTGATAGAGGAATTTATGCTCCTTGCAAACAAACGGGTTGCAGAATATGTTGGCAGGAAGCTGCATGCAAAACCATTCGTCTATCGTATTCATGATAAACCCGATCCGGAGAAGATCAGCAACTTCAGCCATTTTATTACAAGATTCGGCTACAAGCTTGGTGATGACGACAATACTTCACTTTCAAAGGCGATGAACAAACTGCTTCGTTCAGTTGAGGGTAAAAAAGAACAGAACATAATTGAGACGCTGGCCCTCAGGGCAATGGCCAAGGCTGTCTATTCAACAGAAAATATAGGGCATTACGGTCTTGCCTTTAAGCATTATACACACTTCACATCACCAATCAGAAGGTATCCCGACATGATGGTGCACCGGCTGCTTACTTATTATCTGTCCGGGGAAAAACCAGCAACCCCCGAAAAATACCAGAAGCTCTGCGATCACTCTTCAAAGATGGAAAGGCTTGCTGCAGAGGCTGAGCGAGCATCTGTCAAATACAAGCAGGTCGAATATATGAGTGACAAAACCGGAAGGGTGTTTGAAGGAGTAATCTCAGGTGTTACAGAATGGGGTATTTATGTGGAGATCATTGAAAATCAATGTGAAGGAATGATTCACATAAGGGAGCTCGACGATGATTATTATGAATATGATGAGGATTGCTACTGTATAAGAGGCCGCTCAACAGCCAAGGTTTATACCCTTGGTGACAGGGTCAATATTGAAGTTGTCAAGGCTGACCTGCAGAAGAAACAACTTGATTACAGGCTGGCATAGCCCCCGGCCCCGAGTACTCGGGGCCACCCCCTGAAGGGGGTTTAATTCCGAATTGAACTAAATTTCGATAAAACCTGAAAATCAACCCCCCTACTTCGACCTCCGAAGCTTTCTTTGACCTCGGAATCCGCCTGCTGGAGGAAAGAGGGGATTAAGTTCATTATAATAAAGCTCTTGTTCCCCGGATCTAAGAATTAGAGAGAGATATGGAGGCATGGTTGTCAACTTAAGTATAATCTTGTGAATACATAATTCTAAAAAAGTTTCCCCTCCTTTTGAAGGAGGGGTGGACCGCTCTGGCAACAGAGCGGGACG
>CAYLYN010000312.1:0-3515 GCA_964387565.1 uncultured Rikenellaceae bacterium
AGATGATGGATTATGTAAAACCTGTCAGTGAATTCCGTGAAAAAATCTTCCATGTACATATTAAAGATGCATCAATTAATCAGGATGGAATAAATGAAAGAGGTATTTTTACGGCTCCAAATAATATTCATACACCAAAGCTCCCGGGACTTGGTGATATCAACTGGGGAAAATTCTTCTCTGCATTATATGAAGCAGGATATTCCGGACCAGCCTGTGTTGAGGTTGAAGACAGGGCATTTGAAGGTTCATTCGAGAAAAGAAAAGCCTCTCTTATTTTGAGCCGTAACTATCTGAGACAATATATTACTCATTAATCAATAACATATTAAACTATATTACTATGAAAAAGAGCTTACTGGCACTTGCTGTTGTTATTTTAATTTCGGGTTTTACTGTACCTCCCAAAAAGACAAATCTTTTTAACGGTAAAGATCTCACAGGATGGAAGATCTATGGTACCGAGAAATGGTATGTGGAGAATGGATTGCTTGTTTGCGAAAGCGGACCTGACAAAGGTTACGGGTATCTTGCTACTGAAAAATTCTATAAGAACTTTGACCTGACTGTTGAGTTCCTTCAGGAAGCAAATGGCAATAGCGGAGTATTTTTCCGTTCGACCATTGAAGGCACAAAAATTTCAGGCTGGCAGTGTGAAGTGGCCCCTAAGGGACATGATACAGGAGGGATATATGAATCATATGGCCGCGGATGGCTCAGGCAGATCGAAGATGAGAAGGAGAATATACTCAAAACGGATCAATGGAATAAACTTAGGATCAAAGTTGTTGGCGACAGAGTACAAACCTGGTTGAACGGTAAACCTATGGTTGACTTTTCCGATGAAAAAATTGGCAAAGGTGAAGGTTCCATCGCCCTTCAGATACATGATGGTGGCGGAATAAAAGTCAAATGGCGCAAACTTATTATTGAAGAACTTTAAAGATTATAAAATTCATATCTGATAGTCCAGGAAAACTCTTCTCCAGGAGCAGCTTTGACTTTAATATAAGGTTCAGGGCATGGAGTTGTCCAGCATGACCAGAATACTTGTTTAAGTAAAGGTCGGTCGCAGGTTATATGAACGCCTGCACCGGCTTTTTTGTTTTCAATACGAATATCATAATCAGAGGCATCCGGGCCAAATCCTTCAAACCCTCCGCAGAAAACAGTCTCGCCCTGTCTGAAGTCTTTGAGGAAAATGATTTTATTTCCATCGACATCAGCCAGAGTACCAAATCCATTACCTTCTCCCTCCAGGTTCCATTTAAACTTGATTGAATAATCAGGACCAACTTTCTGGTCGTCAATTACAAAAAAATTATGGTTGTATACAGGAGTTTCAATAGTTTTTTTCCCTGTATTCTTCAGGGTATGTACAAGCTCCATTTCAGCTTTTCCCGGCACGAGTCTTACTGTTTTATTATAGATATACGAGTAATCTGTGTCATTCAACTCATGAGTAAACTGAACCTGGTCAGATTTCTTTTTTACTGTCCATTTTCCATAGTCAGCTATTGGATATAACCGGGCAAATGAATATGCCTTGTCGTCAGGTTTTCTGAGTACCCCTACCCCTATCTTTACGAATGTGTCGCCAGGTTTTACATCAAGAAAGTCAAGCGCAGTGAACTCCTCAACCGGTCCCATTATAGCATCATGGATTTCAGGACTGTACCTGTCAAACCATTGTCCGAAATATTCGTGACCGTTCACTTTAAGGCTTGGTATGTTTCCCGCCCAGTCAAACCTGGTACCACGGTAATATCCCTTCTCTTTATCCGGTAAATATATCCTGGCTTTGATTATCTTATTTGATATTTCAGCCTCTGGAAATTTTTCAGGTGCCATGGCGGTAATTATTAATACTGTAAAGATTATAAGTATGTTTTTCATATTAGGGGATATAAATTATTTTACATTTTGCGGGCTCTGCACTCCGCCTTCGTCGGACGTAGTCCGCTACGGCGGACGAAGTCCGAAGCCTGCCTGAACTGCCAGCGGGCGGAGAAGGCAGCGAAGGAATGTTGCGGGTTTCGGGTTGCATGTTGCGGAATGAATTTATTAATTTATTTTTAGTTAGCTCCTTCTCTTACCAGTTATTGTCCCGATAGTTGCAGGGAACCGCTAAAGTTTACCCTTCTTTGACTTTACACTCTTTACAAGATCCTCCGGGATCGAGACGAGCTCAATTCCATTTCCTGTACCCAGATTCACCGAATACTGCTTATCAACCGGATTATTCCAGTGTTCATGAACTCCAAGGCTTGGAATAGGCTTCCCTGTATTATCAGGATCATATATTATTCCGTCAGGCCAGTTGGCTCTATCAGCAGCCTGGTGCATATAATCATCAACTCCCCTTATGTTGGGATTCTGTTCTGCCCGGTTGTTCATAGGATTGTGTGAATTCTTCCCGTTCCATTCAGTCCTGAGAAAATCAAAACAAACCGATTCAATAGCTACCTGGTCAAGTGACATGAATATTGAATTGCACCAGTCATTGTTAAAAGGTGGCATAAAGTACTTGACCGCGACCCTTGTTTCAGAAGATCCTCCTCCGAAAAGACCGTCAACCATGAATAATACAGTGTTCCTGCCCAGATATTTGCTTCCCATCAGATCAACAAAAACCCTGTATTTATGATAGCCTCCGTTTGATCCCGGAGTGCCCCTTGGAGTTATAAGATAATTATGAAGATGGCCGGCTGTTGGTCTACCCTGCGAACCAAAGTGATTCTTGGCAGTTAGCGATATACCGGCAGCCATGTGAGGTTTCATACATGCTACATTGATAAGATAGTCAGCATTTACTATTACATCGTACAGGGGATCCTTTAGCTGCTTGTTTGAGTATATCAGGTAATCTTCCTCTGTGGGTTTGGTCATTGTTCTGTTATGATGGGTGGCAAACTTGTCAAGGTAAGCTATCTTCGGAAATTCAGCGAACCATACATCAAAACAATGTGCATATATATCTGTCATAGGATCTCCAACCGAAATATCTTCCTGAGCGACACCACATTCATTTACCAGCTCCCTAAGTATCTCAAGAACTGTATAGGGATTGGTCTCAGTTGTCCCGTAACACTCTGCCTTCCGCAACGGAGTTGGTTCAAATTTATCAGGATAATGATATCCGTTTTCTTTATCCTCATCAGTCAGGAGCCACCTCGATGTACCCTGATTAATCTTAATAAAGATCTTCTCACCCTTCTTATAACTGCTTTTCTTCTGGTATTTGCTGTTATTGAGATTTTTAAACAGTGCATCCCAGGATGATTTAATATCTTTCTCACCTGTCAGCTGAAGCAATGAGGACCTGATCATCTTGCTTACAACCTCACTGTTCGTATTCTCTGGCTTGAAAAAATAATCTTTTGAATCGAAGCTGTTCTGACAATTCTCATTTGTAGCCTGAGGATCCCAGGCCCATACAACCCTTCCGGGTTTAATGCCGATCGGGACACCGATTGGCTGATTAGGTCCGTCTTCCGGCCCTGAATAATCTGTTT
>CAYLYN010000313.1:0-3500 GCA_964387565.1 uncultured Rikenellaceae bacterium
AAATACAAGGATTAGAGGAAGGAAAGTAATCAGCGGATTACTTTGTCCGGCTGCGCCGGCCGGTTGCCCGGTAAGATACAAAAATGCAAAATTGGTCATAGTTAAATTATTAATTATTAATCAAATATATTAGTTATTTTTTGTCTGAACATCGGCAGTAATTTTCAAAAGGACAACGGGTACTGTAGCGTTCGACTTCACTGTGACTGTCTTGGCCTGCAATCCGTTCCTGCCTGAAGTATCAAATATAACTTCCAGATTTCCATTATTTCCGGGAGCTATAGGTTTTCTGTCATATTTGGGTACTGTGCAGCCACATGAGGTTATCGCATTCTGAATTACCAGATTGCCCGTACCCTGGTTTTCAAATCTGAAAATATATCCCACCTTTTCACCCTCTTCAACCTTTCCAAAGCTATGTTCATACTCTTTAAACACAATTACAGCCTTACCTGTATCTGCTGATGTATTACCGGAATTATTATTCCCTGAACCTGATCCACATCCGGAAAGCAAAAAAATAGCAAACAGATTAACAAAGACGAAAACTTTCATAATTATTACATTCTTTATTCTGAATAATTCTCTCCTACAAGACCCCTGCCAAATTTATTGAAAAGTCCCTGCTCCCTCATCTCCTTAACAATATTGTCAAGTATTCCATTGACAAAGTTACTGCTTTTGGATGTACAATAGTATTTAGCGATTTCGATATATTCATTAAGAGTTACCTTTACAGGTATTTCTGGAAATTCAAGTATCTCCGTAATAGCCAGTTTCATTACCAGAATATCCATAAGGGCTATTCTTTCAACCTCCCAGTTCGTTGTGTTTTTATCAATCAGCTCAGAAGATTTCTCTGAGTGAATAATTGCCTTGCGGAAAAGTATCTTTACAAATTCAGCATCCTCCTCATTTTTATAAAGAGGCATAAGCGAGGTGTTTTCGTCTGAGTCTGCCTTGAATTTTTTGAGAGTCTTTTCAACCATGGCAGTAATATATTCCATGTCATCGTTCCAGTAAATACTCTGTTCCTCGAGGTTTGAATTCAGATCTTCTGAGGCAGCAAAAAGTTCTGTTACCATCCGGATAACAAACTTTCTGTCGGATTGAAATGTACTTGTTTCTGAATCCATGTATTCTCGATACACATCCCAGTTTACCATTTTATTATACAGTATACGGGGAATATGAGGATTACTGATCCAGGATAGTTTTTTCGAGCTAAGATAGCTTTTCAATGCATTATTTGTCCTCAATTTACTGATAACAGGATTGTCAACAAACCGGCGACGGGGATTCAGGTCTTCCGGTCCTGGCATTTTTTTCTGAAGAGCCTGATCTATTTTCTCACTTGCCAGATCTGCTATATCTATCAGCAGCAGAAGCAGGTAATGATAGAGATCGTATGTCTTATTAATACTGAATATCAATTCTGATTCGGCCTGTGGAAGGTTATCATCCTCTCTGCGGTTAAAGGCGTAGAGCGCCATCAAAGCCTTAATACGTAGTAATCTTCTGCTTATCATTTATAAAGAACCTCGGATTTCCGCTGCAAAAGTAATCTTTTTCCCATACCCTCAAAACAGCTTTCCCATATATTTATTACAAAAGAGTGCTTGCATTTTGATTTGAAAAAATATTTGTTACATTTGACAGCATGAAAGGAAACCTTATAATTAACTGACTTAGAAATGGAAGACGAATCAGGAGTTAAGGAAGGAATTGATAGTCATGATGAGAGGAGTGTCAGGGAAGAGATCTTTACCAGGGTAGTGCGCGCAGGTAAAAGGACTTATTTCTTTGATGTAAAGGCTACCAGGAAAGATGATTATTATCTCACAATCACTGAGAGCAAAAAGCGTCTGGGCAAAGAGGGCAAAGTGTTTTATGAAAAACACAAGATCTTTCTCTACAAGGAAGATTTTGAAAAGTTTGCTGAAGGACTCAGGGATGCAGTTGACTATATAGGCAATGACGGAAACTTACCTGAAGGTACGCAACAGGCTGAAGTTGCTGAAAATAGTCCGGAGAGAAACTCCCTTGCAGCTGTTGAGTACACAAGTATTGAGTTTGATGACCTGGGAGAAAAATAGTGGATCATCTCTATCTCTTTTTTTTTATTTAATTGCCAATGACTGATTATGTACTCCTTATAGCAGGATTACTGATGATGGTAGTAGGTATTATCGGGTGTCTGGTTCCTGTTCTTCCCGGTCCTCCATTCAGTTTTATCGGAATTGTATTGCTCCATCTGTCAAGGTTTGGTCAGTTTACCGAGATTGCACTTTTCACTCTCGGAGGTATAGCACTCTTTGTTACAATTCTTGATTTTGTGGTCCCGGTATGGGGAACAAAAAAGTTCGGGGGCTCAAAATATGGTATCAGGGGAGCCACAATAGGTCTTGTTATAGGACTTTTTCTGGGACCTCTTGGACTTATAATAGGTCCGCTTCTTGGAGCATTTGTTGGTGAACTTATTTTCAAGGATGATATTAACTATGCTATGAAGGCAGGCTTTGGCAGCCTCCTGGGATTTCTCACAGGCATAGGGTTAAAACTCGCAGCCTCACTAATAATGACGTTCTATTTTTTTAAAGAGTGGATAAGGTAGAGCGTGCTTCAGCAGGCTCAGCACTAAAAGACGAAGGTTACTGATATCCATCTTCAAGCATCCAGCGTCCAGCATCAAGCGTCCAGCGTCCAGCGTCCAGCATCCAGCGCCCAGATATCCCTAACTTCCCAATGTAGCAACCATAACAGCCTTGATTGTATGCAGCCTGTTTTCAGCTTCATCAAAGACTATTGAATGTTCTGATTCAAAAACATCCTCAGTAACTTCCATCCCGTTGAGACCATATTTCTTATAAATTTCCTCTCCTACTTTTGTATCCCGGTTATGAAAGGCTGGAAGACAATGAAGGAACCTGACCTTCGGATTACCAGTCATTTTCAAAACTGCACTATTCACCTGGAAAGGCTTAAGAAGATTAATTCTTTCCTCCCATACTGAATCGGGCTCACCCATTGATACCCATACATCAGTATACAGAAAATCCACTCCTTTGACAGCTTCATTTACATTATCAGTGATTGTGATCTTTGCACCAGTCACTTTTGCTATCTCAAGGCATTTAGCAACAAGTTCTTCTGCCGGCTGGCATTTTTTAGGAGCCGCTGCCCTGAAATCCATACCCATTTTTGCTGCTCCCACCATAAGTGAATTACCCATATTATTACGGGCATCACCCAGGTAGCAGAATGATATCCTGTTAAGTGGCTTATCCGAATGTTCAAGCATTGTCATAAAATCTGCCAGAATCTGTGTTGGATGAAATTCATCTGTCAGGCCATTCCAGACCGGTACCCCGGAATATTTTGCAAGTTCCTCAACAATATCCTGGCCGTACCCCCTGTATTCGATACCATCGTACATTCTTCCAAGCACCCTGGCAGTATCCTTCATCGATTCTTTTTGCCCGATCTGAGATCCACTTGGT
>CAYLYN010000314.1:0-3483 GCA_964387565.1 uncultured Rikenellaceae bacterium
GAAATCGATATTGAAAAAGGATTATTTGATATTGGAAAATGAAAAGAACTTTGATAATGAAGACTTACTACGAGCTCTGAAAAGCGAGGTTAGCAAACTTAAAAGAGATATCAGATTTATGCTAATATTTATCGTAGTTGTCTTTATAATTCAGGTTTACAATCTTCTGGCACATTTATTTTAATGCTGGGGGATACCAAAGTAATTAGATAATAGTTAAATATGTCATTTTCTCGCTGCAATCTGCGTTCCTCGTGCTGTTAGTTCCTGATCCAGGGAAGCAACAAACGCTGATTCAGGTCAGCCCCGGGCTAACACCCGGGGCTATTTATAACAGAATGAGAATAGGGAATAAATTTTGAAATACTAAAATATCATAACATATACAGGAGATCCTTCGCTAACGCTCAGGATGACAGTGATTGTTTGGTACCTCTTTCCCCCAGAACCATAAACAGACCATGTCATCCCGAAGCGACAGCGAGGGATCTCCCAGATGTTATTGGGAATTTATGACTGTTTCCAGATACTAATTAACAACAAAATGAAATGAGAATATACTATACACTCCTGACATTGACAATCGTTTCATTAGCGATATTCTTGTTTTACAGATTATATCTGGGAGAGGAGCTTACCATATACGATCATATATTGCTGATTATAATCAATATAGTTGGATTAATAACTTTCGGAAGGACAATATATCTCAGTATTAAGAACAATAGCTACAAGAAATAGGATTTTAATCGCTGTAATCTGCGTTCCTCGTGCTGTTAGTTCCTGATCCAGGGCCGGAACAAACGCTGATTCAGGTCAGCCCCGGGGTAACACCCGGGGCTATTTATCCTGACTTGTGACACCGCGTAAAATTAGTGCGATTTTATTTTCTAACATACTGAATATGAATTACAATAGAATCATAAATTTGATTTTTACCGCACTAACGCCTATTTAAACGTAATTATTTCTCCATTCGCCGTAGGCGATAGGGTTTTGTAGAAAATGAGTCCGCCATAGCATATTTACCGCGTAGCGGTTTTACATATAACCGTTCGCAGATAGAAGATGTTTATTATTACATTGAAAAACAGGAATTTCACCATAAAAAGAGAACATTCCGTGAAGAATATATCGACGCTCTTATTAAGAATGAAATAGAATTTAACCAACAATTTCTATTTGATTTCTGGGATGATTGCCAGTATCCATAACCTCTACGAGGTATCTTGATCCTTTTATAATCGTTTCTACAATACCAGAAGCCCTACGGGCTATAGTTGCCATTTATTAATAGTATTGTTGATTTGTAGTTTCTCTTATGAAATTCAGAACAGCTCATTGAACACTATAATTAGAAAATGGGATATTTTACAACATAAACGCCTGTTTTTAACGTATTTATTTCTCCATTCGCCGTAGGCGATAGGATTTTGTAGAAAATGATTCCGTTCTAGTATATCTACCGCGTAGCGGTTTAACATATAGCTGGAGCTACAAGAAATAGGATTTTAATCGCTGCAATCTGCGTTCCTCGCGCTGTTCGTTCCGGATTCACCACTGGACCTCAATTATTTATCCCGGTCCTCAGCACTGAATATGATCATCTCCCGAACCTGCTGCTCTGTCTGGTATACATATTATAATATATCCCCTTCTTTTCCATAAGCTCATTGTGAGTACCTGTCTCTGCAATACTCCCTTTATCCAGTACAACAATCCTGTCAGCGAGTGTGACATTGGTAAAGCGGTGACTTATAAGGATGGAGGTCCTTCCTCTGACTATATCCCTGAACCTGCTGAAGATCTCATGCTCAGTATCAGCATCAAGGGCACTTGAAGGTTCATCCAGTATCAGTACCGGAGCATCCCTGAATAACGACCGCGCCAGTGCAATCTTCTGCCACTCGCCCCAGCTCAGCTCCCTGCTGTCGTCGAACAAATTACCGATAGCTGTGTCATACCCTTCAGGCAGCGTTGATATTAGTTTATCAACCCCGGCAGATCCTGCTGCTTCCCTGATCTTCTCAAAAGGATCTTTTTCTTCAACATCTCCAAGCCTGATATTCTCTCCAGCTGTGAGGTTGTATAGCATAAAATCCTGGAAAATTACAGAGAACAGCTTCCTGTATTCATCAGGATCGATGCTGGTTATATCCTTTCCATCCATTCTTATATTCCCTGAGTCAGCTTCATAAAGCCTGCACAACAGCCTCACAAGTGTACTTTTCCCGGCACCGTTTGGCCCAACAAGTGCAATTATCTCACCTTTGTTTATCTGCAGTGTGATATTATTTATTGTTTCTGACTTATTCCCCGGATATGTGAAGCTAAGATTTTCAATCGTGATCCTTTCCTTAAATTCCTTCATAGAAACAACTGGCGGAACTGCCCTGATCTTCTCCTCCAGGTTCAGAAATTCAAATGTATCACCAATAAACAGGCTGTCTTCATATATGCCTGAAACAGAGCCGAAGATCTCCTTAATATATGTCATGCCCTGTCTGAAAGCAACCAGGAACATTGCCAGCTCACCTAAAGATATCTCGCCTCCGATAGTCTTGCGGGAGACAAATAATAGAACAAAGAGCAGGGCAGCAGCCTTGAAAAGTCCGGAGATCATTTCAATAAAAGTCCTCTTCCTGATTATTTTCATCTCCTCTTCCTTGTGTTTAAGGAAAGACTTCCTGAAGAGACCTGTAAAATAAGCACCGAGACCAAAGAGTCTGATCTCCCTCGAAGGCCTGTCACCGGTAAGAAGCCAGTTGAAATAGGCAGATTTGCGGGCCTCCGGGGTCTGCTTTTTCTGAAAATTGTACAGGAGGTCTGAGTAATGCAGCCTGAGCCATATACCCGGTATATTAACTGCAAGGAGTATCACTGCCAGCGACCAGTGAAGGGTGAAGATAAGTCCGGTCATAAGGAGTAGAGAGGCAGTTCCTTTCAGGAATGTAATCAGGTTGTTCAGAATTGAGTTGGGGCGCCACATAGCATCTCTTGTGGCTCTTGATAGGATGTCGAAATATTCGGGTTTCTCAAAGTTGATCAGGTCGAGGGAGATTGATTTCCTGTGCAGCAAACCATACATATAAGATTCCAGCTTACAGGACTGGTTGTTTCTCACCCAGTTGCTCAGGTCTGTTGATATTTCATCAATGAAGTAGACAACTGCAATTGCAGCTATCATCCAGATTATCTTACTCTCATCAGGTGACAGATTATTATTAACTGCACCGGTGATCCCGTCTACCAGAACCTTTATGAGCAAAACAAGTAAAAGGGGAAGAATACTCCTTAATGCCGAAAGTATGATATTTGCCACTGTCCAGCCCGGAGCGCTTTTCCATACCAGCTTAAGAGATTCCCTGAACAGATTATACTTTTGTTTCATAATTAAAAACTTTCAATAATTCATTCAATGCCATGGTGAGCGTTGTGTTCCACTACCTGCCCCCGGTCTCCGCCTTCCGGCGTTGCCCACCC
>CAYLYN010000315.1:0-3469 GCA_964387565.1 uncultured Rikenellaceae bacterium
TGCTCAATCCGGGTATCCATGTGAACACCGGAGATGCTTACAAGAACTGCACACCCGTTAAACCCGAGGAAACCTTATCTGAGCTTATCGAGAACCTGTCCCCGGAAAAATGGAGAAACCGGATTGTAAATAACTTTGAAGATTATGTTATTGACAGGCATCCACTGATCGGAATACTGAAGGAAGAGTTGTACCGCTCAGGAGCCATATTCAGCTTAATGTCAGGAAGCGGTTCTTCAGTTTACGGGATATATAAAAGCAAGACCCCCGTCCCGGAAAAGCTTAAAGAATATCTTGTTTGGCAGGGGTTTCTGAATCCTGGTCAATTTCGATAAGTACAATGCCTTTAGGAACTCTCGCGCCTTTTTCAACTGCAATCCTCCTGATCCTGCCATCTATGCTGCTTTTAAGACGATTTTTCATCTTCATGGCTTCAAGGATCATAAGTTCATCTCCTTTCTTTACGTACTGCCCTTCCTTAACCAATATATCAATAATAGTCCCGGGGATAAAACTTAGCACAATCTCCGGATCTGCAGGAGTATAGGATTTCCTGTTTTTAAAGCTTTTACTTATGCGGGTTTTATACAAACCCGAATTTATATTCAGGTAACCAAAATTATCTTCGCTGATTTCCATTGCCTGTTATTATAATTATTAGAACCATTACTCTCAAAAAGGTGGCAAGCCATGTTTTTTAGCAGGCATGGGCACATCTTTATCAACAGAAATATCAATGCTGTGCAGCAGGAATCTTCTTGTTTCGGAAGGTTCAATTACAGCATCAACATATCCGCGCGAAGCTGCAACATAAGGATTTGCGAATTTCATTTTATACTCCTCCACTTTCTGTTTTCTCATTTTTTCAGGGTTTTCGGCTGACATTATTTCCTTCCTGAAAATAATATTTGCAGCACCTTCAGGTCCCATTACAGCTATCTCTGCAGAGGGCCAGGCGAACACAAAATCAGCGCGCAGATGTCTGGAGCTCATTGCAATATAGCCTCCGCCGTATGCTTTCCTGAGTATAACAGCCAGTTTTGGGACAGTAGCTTCACTATAGGCGTAAAGCACTTTCGCTCCGTGCCTGATAACACCGGCATGTTCCTGGTCAACTCCCGGAAGGTATCCGGGCAGATCAACAAGCGTTATGATAGGTATGTTAAATGAATCACAATAACGTATAAAACGAGCTGCTTTATCTGACGAGTCAACATCAAGAACCCCTGCCATCTCCATAGGCTGATTTGCTATAAATCCGGTTGTCTTTCCACCCATTCTTCCGAATCCGATAACGATGTTCCTGGCATAAAGCTCCATTATTTCAAAAAAATCGGAATTATCAACCAAGGCCCTGATAACATCTTTCACATCATACGGCTGAGTCGGATCGTCAGGTATGATCTTGTTAATATTGAACTCCTTTTTGGGTTCGGCGGGTTCAAAAGGCCTTGCCTTTTTACCATTATGCCATGGTATAAACGTTATCAGTTTCTTTATTTGTTCAAAACACTCATCCTCACTATGAGCAAAAAAATGGGCATTACCTGTAACCTCACTATGTACCCTTGCACCTCCCAGGTCTTCCATCGATATCTCCTCACCAAGAACCGTTTTAATAACTTCAGGTCCGGTGATAAACATCTTTGATATACTGTCAACTACAAATACAAAATCAGTTAGTGCCGGTGAATATACAGCGCCGCCGGCACACGGACCAAGGATGACTGATATCTGCGGGATAACACCGCTTGAAATAGTGTTTCTGAAGAATATCTCACCGTAGCCTGCAAGAGAGTTGACTCCCTCCTGTATCCTTGCACCACCCGAATCATTAATTCCGATTAATGGCATTCTCATCTTCAGGGCGTGGTCCATAATCTTGGTTATTTTTCTTGAATGCATTAAACCCAGAGAACCACCAGCCACCGTAAAATCCTGAGCAAATATCGCTATCGGAGCTCCGTAAATAGTACCTGTACCTATAATGACCCCGTCGCTGGGCAATGATTTCTTATCCATATCAAAATCACGGGCATCATGTTCGACGAAAAGATCATATTCGTCGAAGGAATTATCATCAAGAAGGGCCATTATACGTTCACGGGCCGTCCTTTTGCCCATAGCCTTCTGCTTTTCAATGGCCTGTTCACCTCCTCCAAGCAGTAATTTTTCACGCTTTTCCTTAAGCTCGCGTATCTTCCTGTTGTCTTGCATAATTCTGAATTTTAGAATCTGCAAACTAAGGATTTATAATCATATAAATTCATGATAATGATCAACAATTTGATATTCCCGGCAGGTAACAGGAATTTCTATTTTGGAGCCATCTTATAGAGTGCAAGGGCGACAAATGTATATAAGATATTGGGGATCCACATAGCGAGCATGGGATTGAGGCTTCCCTTAAGAGAGAACTGGGAAGCAAACTGAAGGAACAGAATATATGAGAAACTAAGTATAAGGCCTATCCCGATATTCATCCCGATACCTCCTCTTACTTTTCTCGAGGATAGAGACACTCCTATCAGAGTAAGTATAAAAACTGCAAATGGATTTGCGAATCTTCGATGCTTTTCTATCAGAAAAAGCTTAAGCTCATCCGAGCCCTGCATCTGAAGAAGTTTTATATAATCATCAAGCTCCCGGTAGGTCATTGTCCCTACAAATCCAGGATCGCGGGAAAAATCATCAGGTGTAATTGTAAGAGTCGTATCCAGCTGTTTCCCTTTGGTTATTATCTCCTGTTTGTCAGTTATATCCCTCAGTGTATAATTCATTGCAGACCACTTATTGGAAGCTGTATCGAACACCACTGTAGGTGAAGAGAGTTTTGATTCCAGCCGGCCATCACTGTTAAACTTTTCGATAGTGAAGTTTTGTCCCCTCTGGCTGATGGGATTATAGGAACCCATGAAGACATAAATATCCTTAAAGACCTGCCGGTGAATATTTTCTACGGTAACTTTTCTTCCGGCTGAACGGTAATACTTATCCTCAAAATCCATTCTTTCCAGATTTGCCCTTGGTATTACAAAATTTGTAAGAACAAAAGCAAAAACTGCAATTACAACTGCTGAAATTAAATAGGGCCACATCATTCTCCTGAAACTCATTCCGCTATTCAGGATAGCTATTATTTCAGTATTTACGGCCAGTTTTGATGTGAAAAAAATAACAGAAATAAATACAAAAAGCGGAGCAAAAAGAGTTGCAAAA
This sequence comes from uncultured Rikenellaceae bacterium, assembly GCA_964387565.1. Lineage (GTDB taxonomy): Bacteria > Bacteroidota > Bacteroidia > Bacteroidales > VadinHA17 > LD21. The sequence continues at coordinate 3,220 of CAYLYN010000315.1, forward strand.
TAGGGAATGAAATTGAAGTAATAATCAAAGATAATTGCTTTTACAGGAGCCTCTTTCTCCATGAAATTATCGATCTTCTCGGCAAAGTCAAATACAACGGCAATAGTTAGGATAAGCACAATTGAGAAGAAGAAGGTTCCGAGGAACTTTCTTATAATGTACTTGTCAATAAGCTTAATCTTCAGCGATTTTATAGTCTCACTGAAAGTTTTTTTATCATTGATTCCTTCCATTTTCTGAAAATACCGAG
>CAYLYN010000316.1:0-3399 GCA_964387565.1 uncultured Rikenellaceae bacterium
TTCCTGGATTATATTTTGACATATCAATTATCTCTACGTTGTTCCCTTCTGTGTGAATATATTCAACAATCTTACCATCAATGTTGTAGACTATTATTGTTCCCTTGAAGTCTGATTCAAATAGGAGGTTGAGGTTATCGGTTACTGGAACCGGATAAAGCTGAATACTCCTCTGCATCAAATCTTCCAGTCCTGTGAGAGCAGGAGTTAAAAAAGTTACATTATTGGAAGCCCGGGTTACAGCAATCCCATCCGAAACTTCCGCTTCAACAATATACCATTGGCCTGGCTTCAGCCTGGTCGAGTCAATAAATATGCTTTCATTGTTATTTTTTACCATTACAGTGTCAATTCCCGATCCGGTAAGGAAGTATTTTTTGCTTAGATCGATATGGTCAGGATCTTCAGATGGAGAACTTGAAATTTCCAGCTTCTTGTTTATATAGGATATTGTCTGGTTGTTTATGGGTTTTGTAATACTGAATTGACCTGGAGGAGCATTTGGCATATCTTCGAGAGAGTATTCGTATGCACCGATGTCAACTATCCTATGGTATGGATCAATTCTTATATTTCCGGCCAAATCTCGTTCACCTAGACCTAATCCGGTTGTATCCCTTGTGCCTTTATTGATACATGGGCTTAGCCTTGACAACTCAAAATCCAGAGCGTCATCAAGTCTGAATAGGGGATCACCGTTGATAAAATTATTTTGGATGATAGGATTTGCATAATCTCCACTGGCCCCGTTATAACCACCAATATTTGCATTGTCCGACGTCAAATTCGAATTATGCCAGAAAAGATTATTTGCAATCATAGGTGCTGAGGTATATGAGTAATAGATTGCTGCTCCATATGAATCTTGTTTGTTTTCAACAATAGTATTATTTGCCACTATTGAATTGGTGGCATCATGCATATTAATTGCCGTCCCAAAGAAATTTGAACAGTTACAGAAGACTTTGGAAAACGCAATGAGGTTTCCGATAATGTTTGCTGTCCCCCTTAAATTAATAGCCATTCCATTGTTTATGAATTTATTATTTATAATGGTTGCCTCGCTATAGATTAATTCCATCACTTTTGCATTGTTGTCTTGAAAGGAACAATTTTCAATTCTATGGTGCTTATCATCAAAACTTGCAATAATATTGGATCCATCATTTCCAATAAAATCTGACTGGTAAATTGAAATTATTGAATTACTAGAAGCTACACAAAATGAATTGCTTCTCGAATTCCCCCATACCTCCGACTTCTGATCTTTTACAATACATTTATTAATATTTACAGTTGAAGATTCAGCCCAGATACATGAAGCCCCCGCCTCATTTACAAATGAATTTCTGAAAACACAATTACTCAGGTTAATATTGTCAGATGATTTACTGTATATGGCCGAGGATGACTTTTTCTCAGTAATATGATTGAAATTACTCTCAAAGAGACAATGATCAAACGTAACATTATCATAGTCGATAATTTCTATCTGATGGTACCTGAATGTAAAATCGGCCGGATAATTGCCCGCATAATAGGCTGGTACTCCTATGTTTCTGAAATGGCAGAATTGGATTATCGACTCACTTGCATCGGAATCAATGAAACGAATTCCAGTCCAGCCTTTATCAAATCTTAACTCATTTATAATCATTGTCAAAGTGTCAATAGCATCAAATTTTACCCTCTTTTCGTCAGTGCCATAGACTTTCATGTTGCCAAGTACCGAAATCTGGTAAGGCCCCTGAAACTGAAGAAAAGTACCCGCCTCGACATTCAGCGTACCTCCTTTTTGAATCCAAATATCACCAACCACTCTGACAGTATCATAAAGAGTCACTTCATCACTTACAAACCCCTTGAAATAATTATTCACGACCAGATATGTTGTATCTCGGTAAAATGGAGCCCCTATACTGGTACTGTTGCTGATCTGCTTTACAAGCATGGCTATACCGCTCCAGTCCGGCATCGGTGTTACCTTCAGACTGAAGGATGAATCACTGACGGCATCGACTGAAATCTGAACATTTGGATTGTCAGTGTAGGCATTCACATAGTATTCATCATTCTTATCTCCATCTATGAATGGAAAGTGCAGGAGCTTGGGTCGGTTTTTTAATATTAAAATGGTATCCTGATGAATCATATAAGGGACTCGATCCGGTGTCGGACCGGAATACTCATATGCACCCATGTCAATTCTTGCAGTTATTCCGGGATAAATCCTTTCATTTCCCAATATATCCATGGGATAATCCGAAACATCACTGGCAGGATCTCCTGCGTCAATACAATAAGACACCCCGAGACGGAAATCTCCGTTAGCTCCGTCTAAAAACCCTGGCTCTATATCAATACAATTTTCATAGACACCCCAATACAATCCGGAAATATTGGAATAAGACGGGAAAATGGACTTAATTCCTCCCTGAATGTTGCAGAACCTGAATTCTGGAGCAATATTGGCCCCGTTTACATACAGATTCATATTACCAGGGTTGTTATGCCAAACAATTGAATTGTATAGCCTGAAATTACCCCCCATTGTTACGGCCCATGGTTCAGTGGATAGAGTTGTGTTATAGCAAATATTGCAGTTCATCAGTAATGGATATTGGGAAGCTTCAAATGCCGGGTAGCCGTAGGCAGTATTAAATGCAATCACGCAATTTATAAATGTTGCCTGAGCATCAACATAGATTCCTCCTGCAGTTTGCGAAGCTTCATTGTGAACTATTTCTGTGTTTATGATCTTTGCCCCGGACATACAAGCAATACCTCCACCATATTGTGCTATGTTTCTCTGAACCCTGCAATTTGAGATCAATACTTTTGGAGCATCTATGTAAATACCTCCTCCTCCATACCAGTCGCCACTGCCGGTGGTACTGAATTCGATAGTACAATATTTTAAAATTGAAGAGTCCTGATTTACATCTTTGTTGTCAAATCTTATCCCATTCCATCTTCCTTCACCATTTCGTGTAAAGAGAATTGAATCATTGCTGCTTCCCTCAGCAACTAGGCTGCCCAGGACAGCAATCTTACAATCCGGATCGATTAAAATCTTGACACCAGCTTCAACTTTAAGCGATCCGCCTGCCGGAATAGTAATATCCCCATTAATTACATATGGTGAGTGTTGTTTGTCCCACCTTCCGGTTACAGTTCCTTCGGGGATGTTGGTTTGGGAATGAACTGCCAGAGATAATAGCAGAGCAATAATGGAAGTCAGACTTTTCATCACTTTAATCTTAAGATGAGTAATGTATTTTTGTATTATGGAACAAACTAAATTCTAGGGTTTTAATATAGAAACTATCACCTTTTTGAAATGCCGCATAACGTTCGGCGGTATGTGGCGTTGGCGCAGAGTCGCGGTGGCGCGTGTTT
>CAYLYN010000317.1:0-3315 GCA_964387565.1 uncultured Rikenellaceae bacterium
TGAGAACAGGAAGCACCTCATAATCTATGATTCAGTTTCTTCAGCTTTGATATTTTTTATCTCGTTCTGGCCGTTTATCGAAAGCATTTTCAAATCTTTTCTTTCCTGAAAAAGGTTTATAAACTATCTAAATATCCAGATCATTCAGAATATCATATAACAGGTTACTTTCAAAACCTCTTGACAAACCGAATCGTAACATTTTTGCCTTCAGATCGTACTGGTTTTTTGCTTTAACTGTCCTTCTGTGAGATTGCATTAATGCTTTTAAAGTATTTAAATACAAATCATTATCAATAGACTCAAGACCATTCCTGATTGCTTCAGATGATACTTTTTTTGATTTCAGGTGGGCGGTAATCTTAATTTTACCCCATTTATTATAATTGAATTTATCTTTCACAAAAGCCCTTGCATAACGTTCTTCATTGATGAAATTTTCTTTTGTAAGTAAATTAATGATCTTAATGGAATCTTTCTGCGGGACCCCCCACGATTCGAGCCTGGATTCCACCTCGCTTCTGCAAAGTTCCCGTCTCGAACATTGGCTCATAGCCTTCGTTAAAGCTTCTTTAAAGAGAGAGTTTTCAGTCATTTCTTTTTCCTTCAATAATTCTGTCTCTGCCATTAAGATCTCTTGTAAGCCAGCCTGTATAGCTGAATTCATCAAGCAGGTCCAGCATCTCCTTCCCCAGCGCCTCATTAATCTCAAAATATATCTTTCCTCCGGGCTGCAATATCTTTTCAGCAATTCTTAGTATTGCCCTGTAATAAGCAAGGGGGTCTGAATCATCTACAAAAAGGGCGATTTCCGGCTCATGGTCAAGTACATTCCTGTTCATATATTCTTTTTCCGACATCCTTACATATGGCGGATTGCTTACTATGATACCAGTTTCAACTTTAAGAATCCTGTCAGGATTGAAAATATTATCCTGGATGAAATCAACCTCAACTTCATTCACCAAAGCATTCTCCTGTGCCACGACCAGTGCTTCCTCTGAGATATCAGTCCCTGTTACAGAAGAACCGGGAAGATTTTTTGCCAAGGCTATGGCAATACATCCCGAACCTGTTCCCAGATCAACAATCCTGCCGCTGAAGTCCTTATTATTCCGGATTAAAGTATCGACCAGTTCCTCAGTTTCCTGCCTTGGAATAAGAGTTGCCCTGCTGACATTTATGATACAATTGTAGAATTCAGTGCTCCCGGTAATATATTGAATTGGTATGCCTTTTTTAAGCTGACTTATTATGGATAAAATCCTTTCAGATTCGCTAATGCTTATAAGATGACCGGGATCATATATCTGATGCAACTTTTTCATCCCTGGCAGAGTCCTGATTATTAAACTGGCAAGGGCATTTATTTCCTCCTCAGGGTATAAACCCCGGAGCTCCCCTGACAGGTATAACCTGATGTCTCTTAATGTTTGTATCTTCATACCGGCTATTCAAAAATAACAATTTAAGGGAAATGGATGAGGGTGATAAAATAAAATACATGCGCAGGTGTCTTGAGCTCGCTGCTAAAGCGGAAGGATTGACTTATCCTAATCCCCTTGTCGGTGCTGTTATAGTCTGTAACAATTCTGTTGTTGGTGAGGGTTATCACATCAGGGCTGGAGAAGCACATGCTGAGGTTAATGCAATAAATTCAGTTTCAGATAAAGCAATATTGAAAGCCTCTGCTCTTTATGTTAATCTGGAACCATGTTCTCATTTCGGGAAGACACCTCCCTGTTCCGATCTGATAATAAAATGCGGTATAAAGGATGTGGTTATTGGAACTGTTGATACCAGCAGCAATGTTTCAGGAAAAGGAATAGAGCAACTGAAAGCAGCAGGATGCAATGTTCAGGTTGGTATCCTTGAAGATGAATGCAGGTATCTGAACAGGAGATTCTTTTCAAGTATTGAGAAAAAAAGACCTTATGTAATCCTTAAATGGGCTCAGAGTAAGGACGGTTACATTGACAGGATACGAAGCAATGGGAAAGTCGATAAACCTGTCTGGATAACCGGAAATCCTGAAAAAGTGCTGGTTCACAGATGGAGATCATGTGAGCAGGCAATCCTTGCAGGGGCAGGAACTATCCGGGCAGATAATCCACAGCTTAATGTAAGAGAATGGACTGGTAGTCAACCATTAAAGGTTGTTCTTAGCAGATCAGGGGCCATTGGTCAAAATTCTGCATTTGCAGGCCCCGATGGCACATTTGTTGTATTTACTTCAAATATTAACAGTGATTTACCTGAAGAGGTGAAAATATTATTGAATTATAGTAAGCCTGCTGCAGAGCAGATCGGGAATTATCTGTATAATAAAGGGATACAATCACTTTTTGTTGAGGGTGGAGCCGAGGTGTTGAATCACTTTATAGATTCAGGCTACTGGGATGAGGCCAGAGTATTTACAGGTGATTCTGCATTTTTTGGAGGAGTAAAAGCGCCTGAGCTGAAGAATATGCAGTTAAAGGAAAAGCTGAAATTTGGTAAAAGTGAGCTTGAGATATATCTCAGAAATACTTTTGATGGAACACAGGAGCTTGAAAATGTGATAAAAAATTAGTAATTTTGTTAGTTTAAAGGGGATAATAAATAACTATAGATATGAAGACTAAGATTATTTTTCTGGTAGCGTTTGTGACCCTGGCTTTAGGAAATTCTTTTGGTCAGAATGGCAAAAAGTATTTCAAGGCAGGAAATGATTTCCTCGAGAGTATGAAGTATCAGGATGCAATTGAGCAGTTTACAAGTGCAATTGGACTTGAACCTTCTAATGAAGATTACTATTTTGTTCGGGGACAGACATATGAAAAACTCAACAAATTTGCTGAAGCAAGGGCCGATTATGAAAAAGTCCTGGTATTTGATGCAAAAAATGTTGATGCAACAGTCAGGCTTGGAGACATTTGCAACAAAACAGGCAAATATGATGAGGCTTTGATGTATCTTAACCATGCCACCGCCCTTGATAAGCGCAATGGCGATGCATATCCAATAAAAGTTATCACTCTTCTTGCACTGGAGCAATACGACCAGGCACTTAAGGTGGCTGATACTGCTGTTGCAATTAAAGATACCCCAATGAATTATTATTACAGGGGAGTAGTATACAGGAAACTTACCAACGATGTTCTTGCAAGAAAGGAATTTGAAAAATCAATATCCAAGGATAAAAAACTACCGGAACCAAGGCTCGCCCTGGCCGAATTGCTGATTGATTCCGATCCTTCAGAAGCAATGGAACAGTGCAGTGAAGTTCTTAAGAATGATGACAGGAATACTGATGCTTATATTATGAGGAGCAGG
>CAYLYN010000318.1:0-3299 GCA_964387565.1 uncultured Rikenellaceae bacterium
GCCACATCATGACCCTTAGCTGTTAAGAGCTTTTCAAGTCCGATTGTATAAATACAATCTCCTCCCCGCGGATAATAAAACTTATTTGCGAGCAGAATCTTCATGCGTCCCTCCTCTTTTGCATCAAGGAATCATATAGCCTGATCAGTGCTTCGTAATAAGTGCCTGATGAATACTTCAGTATTGCATCTCTTGATATTTCCAGCCTGTTGAATTTCTCCTGATGGTGCCACAGGTAACTGATCTTTTCAGCCATCTCTGCCTCATTCCCCGGTTCAAATAACAGCCCGTTAACGCCAGGTATGACCAGTTCCGGTATACCTCCTATATTTGAGCCAAGCACGGGGACTCCCATACATAAAGCTTCAATTATGGTCAAAGGGTTATTCTCGAACCAGTTTGAAGGAACAATGATAAATTTTGAACCTGAGATAATTGACATCAACTCCTCCCCTGTCTTATACCCCAGGAATTCCACATGTTTATTATTGTTACCTGATGTAAGGTTCTCTTCAAGCGGACCTGTACCTATTATTTTAAGTTTGAAGTCCGGCATTCCTGAGGCAGTCTTCATCAAGAGATCAACTCCCTTTTCTGAACTTAACCTCCCTACGTAACAATAATAATCTGTACTAGGGGAGGAGGAAACTGAAGTATTTGTTCCGTTAATAAAATTGTGCAGTACCTCAATTTTAGAGGGATCAATCCCACCTTTGACCATTTCTTCTTTTAAGAAATTGCTCGGAGAAATAAACAGATCCGTTATTCTGTTAAGCTTGGGGGTATTCCAGTAATGGGCCTCAAAATATGCAACAATACTTGCCAGGAGATTATTCTTGATACACTTATTGCTGACAACGCTCCATTTCTTCTCCAGGCAAGATTCACAAGTTTGGCCTTTGCTCAATAATAAATATGCCGGGCAAACCAACTTGTAATCGTGAAGCGTCCAAACTACTGGAATATTATTCCTTTTACCCAATAATGCCAGAACAGGTGATAACTGAGAATGGATGTTGTTCAAATGAATGATATCCGGATTAAAATCACGGATTAAACGGTTAAAGTTTCTCCTGACCTCAAGTGATCCGAAAGGTCTTTCCAGCAATGAAACCAGGCTTCTGAAACTACGCTTGTTAAAATCAACATGACTTGGAAAATATTCTGAAAACCCGGAGACCAGATTTGACGGATGCTGCATTGAGAAAAGGGCTACCTCATGGCCTTTGGCCGTTAAAAGTTTTTCAAGCTCAATTGTATAAATACAATCGCCGCCCCTTGGGTAATAGAATTTATTTGCCAGAATTATTCTCATAACGCAATCTGCTTTACGAACCCGGAGAAATCAATTATGCCCTCAGGTGGATTTATGTTGCTTATGTCCTGGGAGTAGTATCCAAATGTGCCTGATCCAAAGTGACCTCCTGATATTCTATAGTGGGTTGAGCTCTTTTCCATGATTTTCCCAAAATAGTTAAACTCCACACCATATTCCGATGGGAATTCAATACAAATATCAGGCAACCTCGACTGAAATTCGCCTGAGTAGACATCTTCGGATTTTTTTATCCAAACCGGCTCTGGTATTTCACCTGATTGAATTGCGGTTTTAATTCTATCAAATGCCTCGTCTCTTATCTTCTTATCTGACACTTTGATCTTCTCTCCGAAATTCAATCCAACATATGGTTTCTTCCCTGAGAATAAATTATCAGTATAGCAAAGGGAGTATTCCTTATCTATCAAATGATCCGATTTCTTTAGTTTACTAACACCTTTAACCTTCTTAAGACGGGATGCAATCACATCCAGCAATCTGAGATCAGACAGTAATGTGATAACTTTCTTTTTTAATCCCTGCGTGCGCCATACGGAAGGTTTATCATATTCCTTCTTTACAGTAAGCAGTCCTTTTGTTCGGAGAAATTCATTTAGATTGATCAGTAAATAGGGCCTTTGCCTGAATCCGTGATCGCTCACCAGAAGGAGAACGTCATCCTTTCTCATCTTATTAATGACAGTCCCGAGTTTTTCGTCAAATGTCATTAAAAGCTTCGGAATGCATTCTGAGAAATGATCATTTCGTTCATAAAGCGGATCTCCTGTATCATAATATCTCCATGTATAATGTTGAAGCCTATCCAATGTTGTAAAAGTCACAAATTCAAGATCGAAATCTTCCTTTGCGGACTGATAATCGTATTCTTTCCAGAGTTTTTCCGTATCATCAAAGACCTTTTCGATTTCAGCCTTTAATCCTGCCAGGTTTGAAATGGCACTATAACCACCAAGGACATCAGGATATACTGAATCAGTATCCTCAGGAAATATCGAGTGATCTCCTTCGATAAAAGCCGGACCGCTTTCCATAATCCCGTTAACAGGCCACACAGGATACGCCAGGAACGGGTTGATAACCAAACATCTTTGACCCTTGTTGGAGAGGTGATCCCAGAATGTCTTCCCTTGCAGCTTAAAACCGTGCAGCATCTCGAAAGAATCAACACTCTCGATGTAATCCTTGCCCCTTATAATACCATGTTCTGCAGGATTAAGCCCTGTAAAAATCGTTGTCCAGGCAGGAACGGAATCAGCCGGGAAAACTGATTCAATGGTATTTAAGATCCCAGCATCGGCAATTTTTTTGAAATTTGGAAGTATCTCAATATGCCTGTCGATAATATTCTTATCAAGACCATCAATACCAATTATCCGGATCATTATGCCTGAATGATTTTTAAGATATCATGGAAAGCAATAGACCTGGGTCCACTGTTATCTATGATATAACCTCTTTTTAATTTTTTTATTATGTCCTTGTAGGCCTTATCTCTATCAATCAGATAGTCTATGCCTGGGATATCACTTTTTCTTCTGATAGCAACCTCTGGGTCAACTGTAATAAACACTATTGAATCAAAACTGTCACAGATCCGAATATACTTTTTGAATATGCAAGTTTTCGAAAGATCACCTAGATTAACGGTTTGATCAGCCAGAAAATCAATTACAAATCTGTCGATCAGGATTGTTTTTTTTGAGTTGTTCTTTATTTTTCTCAGGACTGAATTAATCTGAAAGTAGTAATCCACAGAAAATAATGTCAGTATGAGGATCCTAACCAGCTTGTTGCCCGTAATTTTTTTCTTGTAATTCTGCCATTTATTGTATTCCTCCGCTGAAATACTATTATAATCACCTGCAGTGTTAACAGCTCTTTTCTTAAAGAGACTTACAAATATTTTTGCCAGCTTAGGGGTATAACGAGCCCACACCCTTAGAGTTTCATGACCTCTGTC
>CAYLYN010000319.1:0-3297 GCA_964387565.1 uncultured Rikenellaceae bacterium
CCCTATTTTTTTATAGGTATATTTAATTTATAATGCTTTTTTTATTGTACACCCCCTCTTTTTTTACGGGTAGACCTTAAACAAAAATTATATTATGGTATTTATCATAAATTTTTAAAATCATACCTTTGACAGGAGCAGTAGATGTTGAAATACAAATTATAACAGATGCTATGTTTATCAGACATTTCCAGATAAGATTTGTATTTTTGATATTATCCATCTCACAGGCTGGATGCTATGGAGATATAAATGTAAGCTGCGAGTTTCAGGCTCCGGGAGCTTTTGATCAGGACTCTTTAAATCTGTATTTCTTTCATTCATCTGCAGTCAGAAGGCCTGCAAAAGGAATTTCAGCGTTCCCTGATGGCGGGATTCCCAAGATATTATTTAAAAAAGTTACTTTCAGTAGATATAACATGGTACAGAAGTCACTTGAAACGATTCTTGACTATGGTTCCATGCCTTATTCCTCAAGTAGATGGAAATTCAATATATATGTCAGAAATGACACGGTGGCATTTCTGATTGAACCTGTTTCAGGATGGGAAAAAGAACTTAAATGGGGACTCGATTCGGCATTTTATGAAAAGTACAGGTATTTGTACATATATGAGGTAAAACCCAAAACCATTTCACAACATGAACCTGTCGGAAATGAAATTTTTATCACTCCAGAAGTACCGGTTTCAGAAATGAAAAAATTGACAGCAGAGGTTAAATACATAGACTGGGGTATAATGATAGATGAGATCTCACATGCTGGAAAAAAACAGATGATCAGAGACATATCCGAACTAAGAGGCAATCAGGAATATCGTAATGCTCTTATCGAAGTACTTGTTGATGAGCTGACAAAAGAGGAGATAACTGAAATTATTTCTGATATAAATACATATCTCAACAAACTAAGTGATTATGATCACTTGTTAAATAAGGATTATGCGAAAATTACAATAGAAAGGCTTGGGCCCACTAATTAACCTTACAAATTAATACAAAACAAAAAAGGGCGTCAACTGCTTTAAAAAAGTTATCTGCGCCCTTTTTGATTAAATAAAACCCATGTAACTAGTCTGGACAGGTTGCTTTGATTGCAAGAAGATTGGTTTCCAAGCCATCAAGGTAGATAAGAACCCATGTCTGCACCTGTAATCTGAAAATTCTTTCGGTCCAGACTCCCGGCTCTGCAGAAATCTCCTTAAAATCAAAGATCGCCGGTGCAGCCTTTGCCAGTTCTTCACATCCCGGAGTAACTGTTAACTCTGTCATAAAGCTTCTCAGAGCTGTCTCCAGGCTTGAATCTGTCCCATTAATTCCATCGTTCAAAGCTTTAGGTACTACATTTGGTGAATCAGGTGCGAAAAGTACATCAGGATTATTATTCCATGCCGGTTCTGTAGTACCTCCGCTTTCTAAAATCCGAATCTGATATTCATTTGCGATTTTAAGAATATCATCAATTTTCTGAATCAAGGGAGCCTGATTATCAGTGATAGTTGTTTCATTCAAGGCCAATTCAAGTTTGTTATACCTCTTAGCCAGTCCATAACTGTCATGTATCATTTCCCTTGAAACATTCAATGCCAGTAATGCTGAAAATACTGAAATGACAGCCAGGAGGAACAGTACATTAACTGTATTATTAATATCATAGTCTTTAATCCTCGATGTAACCACCAGGTATATCGGAAGAAAAACCACATATGGGAACGGGAGCGCTAACGATAATGCAATTCCGGCTCCGGGCCAGTGCATTATTTTGAAAAGCATCCCGCCAAATACAACAAAGCAGGTAACCCATATTACTATATAAAGTCCGGGATGCTTTCTGTTACCTTCAGTCCTGAAATGATTTCTCAGGGCAAAAGGAAGAAAAATAAGAACCAGGGTAACCATTCCGGAAATAATCATTATGGCTGCCCCGGGCCAATGATTTATTTTAAACAGGGTACCAAGAATAATTATCACAGTGGTTATCAGACCTAATATATATATTTTCTGTTTCATGACATCTTGCGTTAAGTTATTTACTATGTTTTGAAACAACCGAAAGAGCTTCGTATTCTGCAATAAGAATACTGTTTTTCACAAGTCCAAGTGAATGAAGTCCGGCCATTAAAGAAGTCCTGTCTCCACTAAGATCCTCAACCGGCAAACATACCGATGGATCAAGTATCTTTCCCAATCTGCTGAGTTCACCTCCGGGAGTCAGGCTGACAAGGTAATCTGCATACTCTTTAAGTTTCGAATCCAGTTCCTTACGTGCAGGGCATCCGGGCATTAGATAATCTTCGACTGGCTCATAATTAAACAATCCATTAATTGAATTAAACTGGATCTCAGGCCCGTTTTCTGTCTGTTTGATCTGTTCTGTCAGGTTAGCCGCCTTTCCGGATTTACCTTCTGATTCTGCTATCATTTTTGCTTCAACACCATTAATGACCTGAAGAAGGCTGGCAGCTCCTGAACTAATTTTCATCAGGACAGGACCCACTGAAGTATCATTATTATTTTTAAGAAAAGCTTGATTCTTACCGGACAAATAATTGAACATTGCCTGCTGTTCGGCCTGGTGATTAAAATAAGAATTTTCGTAAGACCTCTGCAAGCTAAGATTTAAAAGAGCACAAGGAACAACAACTGCTATAGTGCCAATCACCATGTAAATAAATCTGGCACTTATATTATTTTCCTCCTTCCATGTAGCGAAAGTATACCAGGGGAAGACAACCATTGAAATTAATAATAGTCCAGCTACCTGAAGCATGGTTGCCAGTGGCCAGTGTTGAATTTTAAAAAGCAGTCCCAGAATAAAACAAATAAGTCCCGCAGCACCCAGAAAATAAATCATCCTTTTAGAACTTTTATCCTGATCTCCAATCTTGCTGACAAGAAGCGAAGGAATGAAGAAAAGTATCCCGGTAAGTGCTGCAAGAATCAGGATGGTACCTGCCCCGGGCCAGTGTTGTACTTTAAACAAAGTACCTGCAATAAATAACATCCCTGCAAAGAATGCTGAGATATAAAGTATAAGTCGCTTACCACTATGGGTCTCTTTCCAGAGAACTCCAAGGGCAGAAGGCATGAAAACAAAAGCCAGGATCACAGATCCAAGGAGCAGCATTACGCCTGCTAACGGCCAGTGCATAATTTTGAATAAAGCAGCATTGCCCAGCAGTACTGTGCCTGCTATGCCCGAAATTTTCATTGTTTTTTTCATAATTCTGTATTTTGTATCTACTGCATAAAGTGTCTCTTCCTGTATTTCTCTAATCCTGCGTGGCGATCCCATTT
>CAYLYN010000320.1:0-3272 GCA_964387565.1 uncultured Rikenellaceae bacterium
ACCGGATATCCAGTGATGACAGAGAAAACAGCTCCCAGCTTTATAGTAAAATTCTTCTTAAGCTGGCTGCTGGTGAATTCAGAACTGAGGAATTCTTCAGGTACTCATATCTTAATGACTGGATTGAAGATATAACCGCAAAAGAATAAGTGATATGGACATAATGCTACAGGCTCTTATTTATCTGACAGCCACAGTTATATGCGTTCCTATTTCGAAAAAACTGGGAATGGGTTCTGTGCTGGGATACCTGATTGCCGGGATGCTCATCGGACCATTTTTCTTAGGACTGATCGGAAAAGAGGGAGAGGACATTATGCATTTTGCAGAATTTGGGGTGGTTATGATGCTGTTCATAATAGGACTCGAACTTGAACCTTCACAGTTCTGGAAAATGAGGAGGTCAATCGTCGGCATGGGATCAATACAAATGATTGTCACGGCGGTTCTGGTCTTTGTCCTTATGAAAACCACCGGAATGCAATGGCAGGAAGCAACAGCTGTCTCACTCGCTTTCTCAATGTCATCAACAGCCATAGTACTTCAGACTATCAGGGAAAAAGGATTGTCACAGACAATTTCAGGTCAGGCATCTTTTTCAGTGCTGCTATTTCAGGATATTATGGTGATCCCCATATTAGCTATGTTACCTCTTCTTGTACTGCATGGTTTGCAGGACAAGGCTGAAATTGAATCATCACTAATAGGTAATTTGCCTGGATGGTTACAGGGGTTGTCTTTTTTCGGGGCAGTTGCGTTTATTTATTTCAGCGGGAAATATCTCTTTGTTCCGCTTCTGAGAATAGTTGCCAGAACCAGACTGAGTGAGCTGTTTACAGCAAGTTCCCTGCTACTGGTTATAGCTGTTTCAACGCTTATGAAAATTATGGGTCTGAGCCCTGCCCTCGGGGCATTCCTGGCAGGAGTTGTACTGGCCAACAGTGAATACAGGCATGAGCTGGAGAGCGATATTGCACCATTTAAGGGACTTTTACTTGGTTTGTTCTTCATCGGGGTTGGTATTTCGATCAATATTGGACTGATACTATCAAAACCGCTAATCATCTCGGGGCTTGTAGTTGCCGTAATGCTTATCAAATTTGGTGTCTTGTACATGACCGGGAAGATATTCAGGCTTTCAACTGATCAAAATCTCCTGTTCGCGTTTGCCCTGTCGCAGGTTGGAGAGTTTTCATTTGTGTTACTTTCATTTTCAAGGCAGCTGACAATAATAAACCAGGAATGGACAGATATACTGATGGCTGTCACAGCTATAACAATGACGGTCACACCATTTTTACTGCTCATAAATGAAAGGTTTATAGATCCCAGAATAGGCGTTAAAATGGCAGATTCAGGCCCGTCCTCACATGAAAATATATCTGAAAAACATCAGGTCATTATAGCAGGTTTTGGCCATTTTGGAAACACCATCTGCCGCTTTCTCAGGGCTAACGGTGTCGATGCAACTATACTTGATCACGACTCTGACAGAGTCCAGTTGCTGCGCACTATGGGATTCAAAGTATATTATGGAGATGCAACAAGGCTTGATATTCTGAAATCGGCAGGAGCAGATGAGGCTAAGTATCTTATAGCTTCAATTGATCCTCCGGAAATAAACCAGGAGCTCATTTTCCAGGTCAGAAAACACTTTCCTCATATCCATATCCTTGCAAGGGCAAAAAACCGGTTCGATGCATATGAACTAATTGATATGGGAGTGAAGGATATATACAGAGAGACACTATATACATCTGTGAAGCTGGCCGAAGACCTGTTATGCAATATGGGACACAGAAGATACACTGTGAAGAGGATGGGACACAAGTTCATTAAGCACGATGAGGAGACGATGGCAGAAATGGGTATTCACAGGCATGATATGAAACAGTTTGCCATGAAAGCCCGGGAAACCTTCAGCCTTGAAGAAGAACTGTTGCGGAAAGATCTGTTTTATCATGCAGATGAAGGAGACCACTCATGGGATTCAGAACAAATAAGGGAGACTCTTCTGAAACAATAAAATATCGTGAAGCTAAACTTTTAAGCATATTTTTCCCTTGCCCGGGCATGAGTCTCATAAAACAAATCCTCAAGAGCAGGATTAACCCCTTTAAGTCCTGATACAACTTTTTCAGACCAGTCTATATATTCATTGATCCTTTTCTGGTCCCACCATTCGGGTGGATCTTCAATTATATCCTTCAGATTGGAAATTTTGTCAGCAATCTTCAGTTTCCGTGCCATAACAGACTTGTGGTTTGCGTGTTCGATCTGGAGCTGTTTTCTTACCTTTTTTTCAAGAGTTTTATCATCTGTAACTTCCAGAGTAAGAGCCAGAATTTCCTCACCAAAATTCACTGATATCTCTTTTAGAAGTTCGTTTCGTGCATCAAATGAGTCAACGGTGTCTTCAATAACATCATGAAGTATTGCCGCTGCCAGCAATATGGTATCATCTTCTCCACCCGGGTCAGCAAGAAGACTTGCCACCTGTATCGGATGGTTGATATAAGGTATCTTTCTTGTGCCTTTTCTGTGCTGGGCTCTGTGACGGTGAGACGCAAATTCCAGAGCCCTCAGAATAATTTTTATATCTATCACTTGCTATTAAATCTTCAATTACCCTTGTTCATTTTTCATTTGCCCTGAATAAACTTGTCTCCCTGAGGTTTTTAGTTCCCCTTTCTTTTACGGCTGGATTGACATCAAGCTTCAGGAGATTTTTCATATTACCGATATCCATAGCGGTCAGGTAAACCAGTTTTGTTATCTTAAGAAACTTCTTATAATCAATATATTCTGGCTTATCCCTGTATGTATGATAGTCATTTGTGAATCCGCAGAAGAACCAGACAGATGGGATTCCAAATCGTATGAAGGGATAATGATCACTTCTGAAATAAACTCTCTGTGGATGGGTAAGATTTGAATAACGGTAATCGAATCCGAGATCTATGCCGAATTTCTGATTTACCTTTCTGATAGAGCCGTCCAGTTCAGAACTTAGCAAATCGGAACCTACAAGAAAAAGAGAATCGGGGCTGTTTCTTCCGAGCATATCCATATCAAGACATGCACTTATCTTCTCAACCGGGACAGGGGAGTTATTTATGAAGTAATGAGATCCATTCATGCCTTGTTCTTCACCAGTTACCCATGCAAGAATAACCGATCTTTTTGGCCGTTCGGTAAGCAGTGCCTGGCCTATCTCCATAAGAGCAACAGTGGCGGTGCCATTGTCATCTGCTCCAGATATTATTTCTCCG
>CAYLYN010000321.1:0-3193 GCA_964387565.1 uncultured Rikenellaceae bacterium
AATTTATTAATTTTGGATCAAGGAAGTATTATATTTGCGGCTATCATTTCTATTACCACTGTGTTGTTCAGAAAGTATTCTGATAGTGAAATAATTGAAGGCATCCGAAAACAGGATGACAGAGTTCTTAATTGGGTGTACGATAATTACATCAAAATTGTGAAGGATCATGTTTATAATAACAGTGGCTCGATTGATGATGTTTCTGATGTTCTGCAGGATTCAATAATTATTCTTTTTGAGCAGATAAGTGAAAATAAGGTAAACCTGACATCAGACCTCAGGGGATATTTCTTTGGAATTGTAAAAAATGTATGGAAAACACAGTTAAGAAAAAGAAAGAAAACTACTGAACTATTAACTGATCATCCTGAAGAAGAAGACACTGATGATGCCAACAATATGTTGCTTGAAAAGATAATCAGCAGGGCCTTCGCCAAACTTAAACCCGATCAGCAACTGGTACTGAACCTTTTTTCTGAAGGCAAATCATATTCAGAAATTGCAATGGATCTTGATCTCAAGAGTGAAGAATATGCCCGACGAAAGAAATACCTGAGCAAGGAAGCCTTAATGGATCTTGTAAAAGAGGATCCTGAATATCACGAATACCTTCGTTTTTTAAAATAATAAAATGTCAGCATGGTAATAGCTACCAGGAATGAGACAAGGAGATAAATCCATTTCTGTTTAAACAGAGCTGAATTATCGCCATAGATTACAAGTGTACTCCAGAAGTACGGATGTGCCCTAAGCTGATCTGCATCTTTAAGAAAATCAAATCTCGCTTTTCTGAGGGCTTTGCTCTTTGAATAGCCTTTTTTAAGGTAAGAATAGTAAAGCTTCACTATTTCTGTACCTGCCCTGTCTTCAATCTCCCACATTGACATCACAACAGATTCACTTCCTGAATAAATAAAACCACGGGCAAGACTTAAAATTCCTTCACCCGAAAATAGTTTGCCGGAACCGGTATTACATGAACTTAATACAACCATCCTTGATTTTAGAGGAATACTATAAATCTCATATGTCCTTAAATACCTGTCCTCAACACCAAAAGACTCCGGGCTAAATATTAAGGTTGAATACATAGGATCATTATCATCAAGTACTGTATGCATTGCCAGATGAATAATATCATAATTTGAAGCTTCACTTTTAAATACTGATTCTTTTGCATCTCCATTCATTAGGAGTTTTCCTCCCAGGATTTTTGATACATATTCTGCTTCATCTCTGGCAAAGGGCAGATCATGAAGGAGATTTCCCTGCTGCTGCCGTATCTGAAGGAGGTTCTCAATATTTACCGGTTCTGAATAGTCTGGTGCAAATGCAATCGCATCATGCCCAGGGTTATTATTTTTTTCTTTGTTCTCGGCAAGAAGAGTTGCTGAATAGGTGTAGGAAATATCATACTCTTCCATCATATACTTAATCTTCTTATATGATAATTGTTCCGCTAAATCATGACTGACAGGGAGCGTTTCGAAAGGAATATATGATAACAGATTATCCGGTGAAATCAAAAGACGGTCTGAAATGAGATATTCCTTAACCGGAGTAAATAGTTTTTCATAAATTGCAAAACCTATCGCCTGGTATTTTTTGAAATCTGCTCCTGCATTATTAAAATCAGGAGAAGAGAGCATACCTCTGAACTGTTTAATATTCTCAAAAAAAACAGAATCGACTTTCACAGACTGTATCTCATTGAATTTCCTGTTAACAACTGAAATAAAAACATTTGTATCAGAAACTACAAAACTCATATAATTAATGTTCCTGCCTGCTATTTCGGGTATCATTGAGGGCGTGATTACATTTGTGTTGAATTTAATTGAATAATATTCAGGAAATTCCTTTTCGAAGACTTTAACAAGTGAATCACGTTGCCTTACAGTCAGGAACAGATTGTCTTTCCAGGTTTTAACAAGTTCATCAGTTTTATTTGCTACATATGATTTACCTGATATCCTGTCATTAAGAATTGCAATTTCAGATTGCAGTTCTCTCTCTTTATCAGCAAGTTCTGAAGGAACATGAAACTGGGTGGCTTTTAATTCACGGGTTGCTGTAAGCAGGCCGGCTATTTTACTTTTTTCAGTATATTCAAAAGCTTTTGCAAAATATTTTTCATCTCCCGTATGTAAAAAAAGGTTATAATAATCATTAATAACAGTCAGATAGGAAGTCCTATAACGATTTCCAAGCAGCAGCCTGCTCTCCTCTTCACTGATATTTATCCTTATTTTGTCGAGAAGAGCTATTATTAGTTCGGATGTATTTGATGTGGCTTCCAGAGTTTTCTGATCAGGGAATTCGGCATTGTACTTTTTCAGAATCCTGTACCTGGCCTGAATTACATTAAGAATATCCTTGTCAGCATTAATATTTTCTAGCACGGGGTTTTTCAAAATATCCAAACCTGAGGTCAAACTGTCTGCAGGGAACAAAAGAGAATTAAGAATTGTAAGTGCTTCCTCAAACATATGCCTGTCAGACAAAATAGTTGCACAATTGATTTTTACATTATACTTAAGAAATGAGTTGCCCTGTTCATCAAAGTATTTAATGCATTTCCGGTAAAGCTCAAGTGTACGATCTTCATCGATTTTGAAATCATATAGAAAATCAGCATATAAAGCGAGTACCTCAAAATAATCGAGGGAGTTGATTCCAATTTTTTTTGTTACCCGGGCCAAGAGATTCCTAAGTACCTCATCACCCTTTTTCAGGTTTCCTTCGTTCCCCAGGTTAAAAGCATAGAAACTCAGAATCTGATATGATGAGAATGAAAAATCCTTCATTGCCATTTCAATTCCCTTCTCATAATATTTTTTTGCATTCTCCATATCTCCAAGATTCCTGAGTGAACTTGACAGACTGTTCATTAAATTTATCTTACCCTCAATCGACAGATAGCCTGATTTTTTATAAAATTCCTCCGCCTTCTCCAAATAAATTTTGCTTCGAGAATAGTCTCCTGTAGAGTTATACAGGACGCCTATATTATTAAAGAGAAAGGCGAGATGCCCGGGATCTGCCTTTTTTTCGTTGAGATCCGCGATTCTGAAAGCTATATTAGTAAGTTCTAGAGCTTTCGAGTACTGTTTGAGCTCAATATACGCTGTAATCAGACTGGCATATGTACTGATCACCTGAGGACTTTCTGGTCCGTAAACTTTTCTTT
>CAYLYN010000322.1:0-3178 GCA_964387565.1 uncultured Rikenellaceae bacterium
TATTAAGAGCAAAGTTCCGGAATAATGTACTCATCTCAACAAAAAGCTTGAATCCTGACTATTTTCAGAAAGGATTCACAAAGATGAGAATTAGGCTAAGATTGTATATTTAAAATAATTGAATTAAAGTTAAAATAGTTTAATTATCGGTCATCAGCCACCTCTTCATGAAACTGATCCCGCTTCCGGTTATAGCTTCATGACCACCCTCATGCAGATCGATATCAATCCTTTCCGGGATTTTTAATCTTTCATAGTGGATTTTTGCTATATTATATTCCTCCACTACCTGTGGCCAGTAAGCTATCCTGTCTTTTTTCCCGTGCTGAATAAGAAGGGGTCTGGGACATATCAGAGATACAACATCATGGTCGGTAAATTCTGTCAGCCACCCTTCGAAGAATGCATGGTCTTCATTTGTTTCGAGAAAGCAGGAGTATCGTTCATCAGGTACTGCCATTTTGTTTCTTCGATGGTTGAACCAGGCTGAAACGACACCAGCTTTTATTCTTGGTTCCAGGGGCATCCAGAACATGGTGGCCATCCCGCCAAGAGAGACTCCCCACATTCCTACTTTCTGTGAGTCTATCCTGGTGTCAGCCAGTACTAAGTCAAGAAGGTTTTGAACCCGTACCAGTTCTATTCCCGGCAGGGTAATATCGGCCAGGCGGCAAAGTCTTTCAATCCTGTTGCGGCGTTCGACCGACATAAGGTTCATTGGCACAAGTACAGCGAATCCTGCCTTTAAAAGTTCTTTGGCATATTCATGATAAGCTCCACCCCTGAAAGGTGTTTCAGGAGTGCTGCCGATACCATGCTGGACAATAACAAGCGGTAATTTTCTGCCTGCATGGTTTATGGCCGGAAATGCAAGGAAAGCCTGTGCTGTTACAGGGCCAAGAGGAAGCTCAATCCATTCCCCAGTGATACCTTCAATAGTATAAGGTTTTCTGGTTACCGGTCCTGACCTTGTCAGAATTGGTGGTTTGATTACCACAGATGCCCACCTTTCGCGATTTGGCTCAACACTTCGGATAAAAGCGTCAGTGCTGCTATAGTCGCGTTTCCATAGTGAAGATGCCCGTTCATCGTATTGATCTGTAAGGTATTGCCTGAGGTAGTTTTCCAGCTGGGATTCATAGGCATCAGTGCGTTCCGTTTCGGATTGTTGTCCGGAAGCGGAAATGTTCTGGCCTGAAACAGGCATTGAGATACACAAACTTGCTGTGAAAAAAATAACACCTGAAATTATAAGATTTTTCATTGTCACAGATAATATTATTTAAGATTTCCATCATTCAGCCTGAATTGCCTTGCCCGGTTCAGATAATCATCAAGCATCTCAATTTCGAATTCTCTGACCATCTCTTCCGAGGTGACCTTACTGTTTTCACTGCTTATAAGAACAGAAGCCAGTTTACCCGGATCGCTTATCCTGACGGTTGATCCATATTTGTTTTTCAGGGCAGTAAGCCTGCTCCAGTTGTAATCGAGATGTACCATCTTGCAATCAAGGTTTATTTTTTGCACGGCATAATCATAATAGTTTGTATTTGAAGCAATTACTTCGCCAAGTGGATTTCTTATCTCTGATGGATTACCCCTGTAAACAGAGCTGACCAGATGCGACCGGCAGGTGTATGCCCAGGTATTCTGAACATGTCCGCCGTGATACATTGATGAGAAAATTATAAGATCTGGTTTTTCAATGGCGTATTTCAGGCGCAGTTCATCGAAATTAAGATCGAAACAGATTGCTATTGCAACGCGGCCAAAGTCACATTGAATAACCGGAGCTTCATTACTGGCCCTGATTCCCATCTCCATTTCACCTATGGTCGGGAAATTTTTATTATAAATTCCTGCAATTGAGCCATTCCTGTCAAGTAAAACACATGAATTTCTCCAGAATCCATCTTTATCCCTGCGTTGCGTCCCAAAGGCGATGTAACATTTATTATTTTTTGCAACGGAGGCAAAAAAGTCAAGCACCTGGTTTTTCCTTACACCAAGATACTCTTCTCCCTCACCTGAGAGATCGCAAAACTCAGGAAGAACGATGAGATCAGGTTTGTCTGGCAGAACCTGTTTCAGCTCCTTTTCCCAGAAATTTATAACGTGATCAACAATCTCCTGCTTGTTTTCACTCTTTATTGCAGATGGCGTATTCCCTATAGTGGCAACAGTAACATAACGTTCTGCAAACAGCATTTCACATTTCAGGCAGATGACAGCTGAAAGTGCAACAATAAAAAGCATGCTTCTTCTATTACAGTTTTTCATCTTGATTATGAATTTGTTTTTTGAATCTTAGCGCCTTTGTGCCTTGCAGCATGAAAATTATAAATCCCTGATCTTAGTCTTATCTATCAGCTTCGGTTTTGGTTTAATTATCGACATCTGTATGTCGTCGAAGACATTTTTGGCCGTTGTTACTCCTTCGCTTACCGGTTCAATGCTTACAACCCCTTTATTCCATACGGACTGGGCAACTATTTCGGGTCTGAATTTCATATTTTCAACAGCTTTAAGATCGGCCCTGAAGATCAGTGCCGGCTGACCGTTACTGTACTCATCTTCACGTAAGGTTTCCATATCAATTTCAGGATAAGCATCATTAAAATCACCTGCGAGGTTCATCTCTATCCAGCAAATCCATTCCGACCCGGGTGGGACCTCAACTCTTATTGAAAAATAATCTGCTTTTGGTGTGGCTCCGGAGATTGCCATATCAGATCTCTTTGAGTCATTTTTTTCGCCCGGACCTTTATCAATTTTGAAAAGTCTGAACCATTGGGGCAAAGCAACAGGTACATTTGCTTTCCCTTCCCAGTCGCCTTTTGACACACGGTGCGTTACAAAAACAGTTTTCAGTTCACCGGTAGCCGGATTTTCAAGCCAGATGGCAAATTGCGGAGGCTCGGCGAAGTTTGAAAGGTGAATAAGTTTTTTATTCTGGTGAATATCAATCTGGAGAACTGTGCGGCCCCAGGTTCTGATAATGATAAAACCTGCAACTAAGGCGATAAGAAGTAATCCTCCTGCAAGAAGAATAATAACCTTTTTTATAAGTTTCTTTTTATCCAGATTCATATGATCAGGTTATCGGATTTTTTAAATTTTTTATAGTTTATATTGAAGATCAGGTCCTTTAAATTCCCCCTTTGAAGGGGGGAAT
>CAYLYN010000323.1:0-3170 GCA_964387565.1 uncultured Rikenellaceae bacterium
TAAGGAATTAAAATGATATTTATTTTAGTATTGTTATCTGATTAACAATAATTTATATATTTGCCCGGGGTTCGTCAAAGCCCTGATTAGTAGAGTGAGAGCCTTTGGGGGATGCATAAACCCGGGGCTTTCCTCGTTTTTCCCGTTTCCCATTGAAGAAAACAATATTTATCCGTCAGAACCAGGACTCACTGAGCACTTTCTTATCACTCTGGTATTCAGTTAACTGATATTTTACTGAAGAATCATTTTCAATAAAATATTCCCATCTGCCTCCTACCATGCCAGGACTGAAATATTTTCTGGTCAGATACAGTCTGTCGCCTTCCACAAATTCGCACTTCTTTCCAAGTGCACATATCTTTCCATAACGACTCTCGAGCGATGTCTTGATCCAGATTACCTCTACCCTTGGCAGATCATCTGTAACAGTAGCCCTGTAATCAACAAAAATTCCGGCAAATCTTCGGGTCGTAACAAGCTGTTCCTCATTTCCTGACTTAATCTGCCTCTTAGTACTAATGCAGGAAACTGAAACTCCCACTACCAAAAGAATCACTATTATCCTTATTCTATGCATCAATTAACTATTTACAGTTAAACAACATGAAACATGAAACATGAAACATGAAACATGAAACATGAAACATGAAACATGATTTATAATATTTCCTATTTCTGAACCGCATTTTTCCTTATATACTCCTCAACCGGCGAATTTGCATCGGGCACATGATTATCGAAAGGTATATCAGTCTGGTAATGATATCCTTCAGCCCAACCCAGTCCATATTTCTCACCCAGCTTTTTATCCTCATTAAAAACAAAAGTTTTTGCATAGTTGAAGTTTGCTGTGTGATCATCTCCTTCAAGAATGGGCAGTTTCTTACCCTCCTTTGCAAGCCTTTCTCTCAGTTTTACTCCATTATTCCCGGCAGGTCCTTTGGCTATGTTCAAAAGATTTACCTCTATTTTTTTATCTATATATTTACTGATATCAACTATAAGGTTATTTGTCTGTCCTGCCCTTGAATAGTAGTACCTCTCTTTAGGAGTATAAGGTCCAATTCCAAAAGCAAAGTGTTCAGGGTAGTCGTTGGCCCCGGCTATCCATCTTGCTGCTTCAACAGCCAGTCCGGTTACATAATGATCAGGATTCTCCTCATAATGGCCCCAGGGATCCATGCATACTATTGTATCAACTTTTAGTGCTCTGATAAGGAAGATAAATCTCTGCTTCAGATCCTGAATGCCTATGCTATCAAGCTGATGATGAGGCATAAGAAGCTCAAATGATCCTTTCATTCCATAAAAGTCGGCAATCTTCTGATTATCAATCCTGTTCTGTTCATATTTTCCTTCACCTCGTGCATCGTCGGTAACCGAACAGAGATAACCGGTATAACCCTCATCCATTAGTTTTGCGACGAGCCCTCCTGCTGAAAGGGGTATGTCATCTGAATGAGGTTGTATTGCCAGCAGCACCTTACCTTTGTGAGGTTTACCGTCGACCGGTCTTTCGATCATTACCTCCTGGTATTCAGTATCGTATCCCCATGGTTCGGTTTTTCCCTGAACCTTCTGCTCCCTGTACGGGGAACCGGGAACTAACGATGCTGTTCCGATCAGAGCTCCGGAGGCAAGCCCTTTTTGAAGAAATTCTTTACGTTTCATTACTATTTGATTTTGATTTGATTATAAGAGATAAATTACTTTGGTACAATCCCCGTTGGTTGTCCGATAGTGAACCTGCCGCTCCACAGATGGTCTTCCGAACGTTTTTCATTCCATTCAGGTGTCGGAGCAAAAAAGCTTTTATCTGTCGGGAAAAGATGCTTTTTCAGTTCCTCCTCATTCAGTTCAATCCCAAGTCCGGGAGCTGTATCCGGAACATTGGCATATCCCGATTCTGCAATTTTACGTCCGTCAGATGTCTTTACCAGATTATGCCACCATGGATTATCTACTGCCTGGGTGGTCATTTCAAGGGCAAGGAAATTCTGAGTTGCAGCGGCACAGTGAACACTTGCCATAAATCCTACAGGAGAGCTCGAACAATGCATGGCCATGGCCACTCCTCTCTCCTCAGCATAATCACCTATTTTTTTTGTCTCCATTATCCCTCCTGCAGTATGAAGATCGGGGTGTACTATATCAACTGCATGATTATCACAAAGCTTCATAAATTCTTCCTTCAGGTATATATCTTCTCCTGTAAGAACCGGGGTTTCAAGTGTTTCTGTCAATAGCTTCATCTGATCCATCATCTCCCACGAAAGCATATCTTCGAGCCAGGCAAGCCGGTATGGGAAAAGTTTACGACCGATACTTATACAGTTATTGATATCGTAATTACCAAATCCGTCTGCTGAAAGAGGTACTTCATATCCCACTACACTTCGGATATAATCAACATATTTAGCGAGCTCATCAAGCCCTTTATCCGTTATCTGCAGTTGTGTAAATGGTTGTTTGGTTTTACTGTATGATGTAAAATTTGTGAATTTCGGTGCAGACCAGAATTTTGAGTTAACAGTTGTCCCCGGTATATGGCTGATTGTATCGAGGCTTGGATAAAACTTCAACCAGGTATATCCTTCTATATTAAGCCGCCTGTTAACATCATCCCTGAATTTTGTGTTATCCATATTAGCCCAGTCATGTACCGGTATGTATGAGTAAAGCCTCACTTTATCCCTGTATCTTCCTCCAAGCAACATCCAGCAGGGTACTCCGAATGCCTTGCCAGCAAGGTCCCATAAAGCCATCTCCACAGCACTGACCCCACCGCCCTGGCGACCATGAAATCCAAACTGTTTGATAGTCTTGAACAACATCTCCACATTGCAGGGATTTTCTCCCAGAATACGGCTCTTAAGAAACAGTGCATAACGCACATCGGCTGCATCCCTTACCTCACCAAGTCCGCTTATCCCCTGATTTGTGTCGATACGGACAATCGAATTCGGGGAACCGCCTTCAGCAAGCTGAAGAGTGCAATATCGCATGTCAGTTATTTTCAGGTCAGTAGGATTTGACAACCGGTTTATACCCGAAACAGATTCAGATACCAGGTCTTCTACCGGAAGTTTTATAAGCCCTGCAACTGACATGCCCCCTAAAAGAGTTGTGCCGCCTTTTATGTAGTTCCTGCGTCTGGCCACAGAATC
>CAYLYN010000324.1:0-3104 GCA_964387565.1 uncultured Rikenellaceae bacterium
TATAATACTGATTATGTGCATTTTAAATTGAATGACCAATAAAAAAACATCAAATCTCTTGAAAAAATTAGTACAAATATATTTCTTTGCATGGTTCAAAAATTAATATTAATTAAATTTTATAACTATGTCTGACATTGCCACAAGAGTAAAGGAAATTATTGTAGACAAACTTGGAGTTGACGAATCAGAAGTAACTCCCGAAGCAAGTTTTACCAATGATTTGGGAGCAGACTCTCTTGATACTGTAGAGTTAATCATGGAGTTCGAAAAAGAATTTAATATTGGAATTCCCGATGACCAGGCAGAAACCATCAGTACAGTTGGTGATGCAATTAAGTACATTGAGGAAAATGCAAAATAATTTGCATTTATAATAATCCATTTATGAGAAGAGTTGTAGTTACGGGGATTGGAGCATTAACTCCACTGGGTAATAATTTGCTTGAATCGTGGGAAGGCCTTAAGAATGGTGTTAGCGGTGCTAACATGATTACTTATTTTAACACAGAGAAATTTAAGACAAAATTTGCCTGTGAACTAAAAAACTATGACTCTGCCAGGTATTTCGACAGGAAAGAAGTTAACAAACTTGATCTCTATTCTCAGTATGCACTGATAACAACCGATGAAGCTATCAAGGATTCAGGATTGGATCTTGAATCGATTGATAAGGACAGGGTTGGTGTTATCTGGGCATCAGGAATAGGAGGACTGGAAACATTTTTCCTGGCAATTAAAAGTTATGTTCTTGGAGATGGGACTCCCCGGTTCAGTCCTTTTTTCATTCCCAAAATGATCGGCGACATAGCTGCAGGAGTAATCTCCATCAAATACGGATTCAGGGGACCTAACTTTGGAACTGTTTCTGCATGTGCATCTTCCACAAATTCCATAATTGATGCCGTCAATTATATACGATGGGGAAAGGCTGAAATTTTCATCACCGGCGGATCGGAAGCATGTGTAAATGAGCCGGGAATTGGTGGATTTAATGCTTTGCAGGCCCTTTCCACCAATAATGAAGAATTCAGTACTGCTTCCCGTCCTTTTGATAAAACAAGGGATGGATTTGTACTTGGAGAAGGATCAGGCTCCCTTTTAGTTGAAGAATATGAGCATGCAAAAGCCCGGGGTGCAAAAATCTATGCCGAAATTGTCGGAACCGGACTCACTGCTGATGCCTTTCATATGACAGCGCCTCACCCTGATGGTCTTGGAGCAAGGAATGTGATGAAACTAGCTGTACAGGAAGCCGGAATTAAAACCGAGGATGTCGATTATATTAATGTTCACGGCACAGCTACTCCGCTTGGAGATATAAGTGAAACAAAGGCTATTGTTGATGTATTTGGTGAACATGCTTATAAACTTAACATCAGCTCCACCAAATCAATGACAGGTCATTTGCTTGGAGCAGCCGGAGCTGTAGAGGCAATAGCTGCAATAATGGCTGTGAATACCAATATTGTTCCTCCAACCATCAACCTGAAGGTACCCGATCCCGAAATTGACCAGAATCTTAACCTTACCTTAAATAAAGCACAGAACAGGACGGTAAATTATGCTATCAGCAATACATTTGGCTTTGGTGGGCATAATGCTTCTATTGTCGTCAAAAAAGCAGATCTGTAGTGTCATTATTCCGCAAGAGAATAAATGGTACGTATATTCTTGATAAACATGAGTTTAGCTCTCGTTTAAAAAAGATCTTAGGTTTCAGGCCAGGAAACCTGAAACTTTATGAGACTGCATTCATCCACCGTTCTGCAACATTCAGCCTCCCCGATGGTAAAAAAGTCAATAATGAAAGACTTGAATACCTCGGCGATGCAGTAATAAGCGTTATACTATCCGATTACCTTTTTGAAAAATTCCCCGATGCCAGTGAAGGATTCATGACCAAGATCCGCTCGCGTATTGTTAACAGGGAAGTTCTTAACCAGCTCGCTGTTTCGATGGGTATTAATAAAATCCTCATAAGCAATGTTAGCTCTCTTCATCCTACCAGGAACCTGTACGGTGATGCGCTCGAGGCACTTATAGGTTCAGTATTTCTTGACAAGGGATTCAAAAAGACCACCAAGTTTTTCATAAAGAACATCCTCAATAAATATCTTGATCTCGAAACAATAATTAAAACTGACACAGACTACAAAAGTCTTGTTTTTGAATGGGTGCAGAAGAAGAAATCCAATCTCATCTTTACCTATAATGAAGAATATGATTTTAACCTTAAGAAATCAGTATTCTCTACTACCCTTATAATTGACAGGCAGGAGATGGGTGTTGGCCAGGGAGCATCCAAGAAGGAGGCTGAGCAGGAGGCTGCCAGTCAGGCCTGGAAAAGACTTAAAGATTATTCTCCCTTTTAGGAAATAATGCCTTTTTTTATATAACTTTATCATTTGTGGCTCATTTGTGATGAAGAACACTAATAAAATAAAGCGTATCCAGCTGAATATGGATATCAATGAAAATTTACTTCTCTGCGGTATTGTCTCAACTGAGCCTGATTATAAGCTTTCCCTCGATATTAACAGGAAACTTGGTATCTCCCTTAAAAACAAATCACCTTTCAGGTTTCCTGATGAATCAGGCAGCGAATTAATTTTCAGCAGATTCACATTCTCGAATCACTCCGACGATACAATTTACACTCTTATTTCGAACCGGTCAGGCAAGAAATTCCTCCTGAAAAAATTGAAAAATATAGATTATCTCTTCAAGGTCAACTATGCCTCAATCGAAAATAAGGGCAATGAAGTAACAACGCTGCTCAGAGAAACAGAAGCAGTAAATGCAGTATTTGTTATTGATGCATCTACATTAAATGATAAGAACTTACAATACATTATCCCATAGATTATGGAACAGCTTTATTTCAATCTCTCCGAGGAGGAGTTCACAAAAGGCAGAAAAGTACTTCTGTGGATATTCTCAGGACTATTCTTTATCGCCGGATTATATGTAGTAACTGCAAGACCTGTCTTTGGCCATGAGAGTATTCCACCTGTTCTTTCAATTGCACCATTCGGCATATGCCTGATTGTAGGACTTTTTGCTGCTCTTGCTTCAATTAAAAGAAGTGATCTTTTCTTTCT
>CAYLYN010000325.1:0-3096 GCA_964387565.1 uncultured Rikenellaceae bacterium
GAAACCGGAGGAAATAATTATGTTACAAGATACCAGCTGAATCCGGGAATAACATTCAGGCCATTAAGATCGCTGAAGATTAATATTTCGGCTGATTTTGAGAATAATTTCAATGAGATGCAATACATTAAAACTATTGATTATCTTGATGATAAAAGATATATTCTTGGTACAATAGATCAAAAGACTTATGGCATGACCTTCAGGGTTAATCTGAATATAACTCCGGAATTCTCAATTCAGTATTACGGCAGTCCCTTTATCTCGAGGGGAACATATTCTGAATATAAATATGTTACGGAACCTGAAGCCGATTCTTATACTGACAGATTTATGCTGTATGATTATACTGTAATGGATAATGGTGATATCTGGCTTGATGAAAACAGAGATAATGTAGCTGACTATTCTTTGGGAAATCCAAATTTCAATTTTCATCAGTTCCGTTCAAATTTTGTTGCAAAATGGGAATACCGGCTTGGATCGTTTATATATTTTGTCTGGTCGGGCGAAAGAACAGGACAGAATGAATTGTCAGAAATTTCTCTTGGAGAATCTTACAAACAGATGAAGGACATATTTCCAAACAATATATTTTTGATTAAACTTAACTACTGGTTCTCCCTTTGAGAAATCTAAAGTTTACATTGGCAATATCTCTGACGGCGGTATTATCATCACTGAATTTGTCAGGTCAGGATGCAAACCTGCCGGTGAGTGGTCTTAAAGATGCGCTGACTATAAGTATCCTGGAACACCCTGTTGACTTTGATGGCATTCCGGATGAAGAGGCATGGAAAAATATCAGTCCCCTTAAAATGATAATGCATGCCCCGGTATTTGGTAAGGAACCCAGCGAATCTGCAGATATCAGGGTTGGTTATGATGACAAGTACCTTTATTTTGGTGCTATTCTTTCATACAGGGATGTAAATAATATAACGTCTGCAAGTCTGAAGCGGGACTATCTTGGAATGGGAGGTGACTGGTTTGGTATTATTCTGGATACCTATAATGATAAAGAAAATGCACTTGCATTTTTTACCTCACCCGATGGCCTTCGGTTTGATGCGTCAATCCAGCGGGATGCCGTGGTACCAATGCCCGATCAGTTGCCCATGAACGTAAGCTGGAACACATTCTGGGATGTAATTTCCAGAAAGAATGATGACGGATGGTCATGTGAAGTGAGGATTCCTTTTTCAAGCCTGAGATTTCAGGAAAAAGACGGACTGGTAAGAATGGGCCTGATAGTTGAACGATGGATGCCGGCATGGAATGAAACTGATCTGTTTCCCGCAATACCTCCAAACTGGGGTCCTGTGTCTTTTATGAAACCATCACAGGCCCAGGAAGTTATACTTATGGGAGTAAAACCTTCAAAACCGGTTTATCTGGCACCATATTTACTTACTGGATTTGAAAGTGTTAAGGAACTGAACCTTGCAGGAACAGATTATGATCGTACAGATAAACCAAAAATTGAACCTGGCCTGGATATTAAATACGGTCTCGCAAACAATATGATTATGGATGTAACCGTAAATACTGATTTTGCACAGGTGGAGATGGACGATCAGCAGGTAAATCTTACACGTTTCTCACTTTATATGCCTGAAAAGAGAATGTTCTTCCTGGAACAGGCGAGTATTTTTGACTTTTCATTCGGTGGTTACAGCAACCTTTTTTATAGTCGACGTATCGGATTGAGTGATGATGGAGATCCCATAAGAATATATGGGGGTGCCAGGATGACCGGGAGGGTGAAAAAGTGGGAAATGGGATTCCTTGATATGCAGACAGGTCCACTGAACCTGAAAAATTCAGCAGGAGTGGAAGAAGAAGTGCTTCCTTCTGAAAATTTCGGGGTACTGAGATTCCGCAGGCAGGTTCTGAATGAAAACAGCTACGTTGGTTCAATGCTTACTAGCAGGATTGGAGTTAATGGTAACTATAATCTTGCATACGGTCTCGACGGTTTATTCAGAATTTTCGGCAATGATTACATTGATCTCAAATGGTCGCAATCATTTGAAACAGGGGTTAAAAACACTTCTCTGGATGAATATTCGAGAATTGCAACACGGTGGGAGAGGCGGTCGAGGAAAGGTCTGGGTTATTATTTCGGATATTCAAGGTCTGGGATTCACTATAATCCGGGAATAGGATTTGAAACAATGGACGATTTTTCATCCTTCAGAGCCTCATTACGGTATGGCTGGATACCGGGTGAGGAAAAAAAGCTATACAGCCATTCACCGGAAATACGATTCATGAATATGAATTATATTGATGACGGATCGCTTATGTCACTGAATATCGAACCAGGCTGGAATTTTACAACAAAGAGCCAGTGGGAAGGACATTTCAGCATTGGATATAGTAAGGAATACCTCAGGGATAGTCTGGAACTTATAGAAGACGAATTATTCATAAATCCGGGCAACTATGAGTTTGTCAATTTTACAGGTATGATTATGACGCCTGCCAGCAAACCATTCTATATGATGATAATGAATCATACAGGACCATTTTTCGACGGAAGAAGGTTTTCAGTCCGACTGGAACCTACCTGGAACGTCTCAAAACACCTGGAGCTGGGAGCTGTAACTAATTTTGACTGGCTTGAATTCAAAGGGAGGGATGTTTCCCAGACCAATCAGATTATTGGAGGTAAGTTAGTATTTATGATCAATACAGCCTTTTCCTTCAGCGGGTATCTACAGTATAACACTTCTGTAAATGAGATCATGACGAATCTCAGGTTCCGTTATAATCCACGGGAGGGCAATGATCTGTATCTGGTCTTTAATGAAGGGAGGAACACAAATCTTGACAGAGAAATTCCGAGACTACCGGTTTACAGTTCAAGAACCCTGCTTCTGAAGTATACATATACTTTCAGCCTCTGAGAATAAAAAATCTTAAAAAAATTTGTTTTATATGTTATTTATTTCTAACATTGTGTTAGAATTACATAACTTAATGCTTGTTTTTATAAAACCACATGTTTTCAAAACACAGACAAACATGAAAATAATTCCCGTTATGCGGGTTCCATTTGACCTTTAAAATCAAAATTATATACACATGAAA
>CAYLYN010000326.1:0-3065 GCA_964387565.1 uncultured Rikenellaceae bacterium
CCCTCCTTCAAAAGGAGGGGAAACTTATACCATTATCTTTTGCATTTTAACAATGCTTAGATTGACGGCTATGGGGCCAATGGTGGATTCCATTTTTCTCAGGATGGTAGTTTTCATATTTAATAATTTATTCCTCACCTATTGTAAAATCATTTCGTGTTATAACAACTCTGCGTCTGACACTTTCAATATCAGGTTTTATATTGGTTTCGAAAGGCAATTTAATATAATAATAAGATGTAAGGGCATAATTCATTCTGATATCTGCCCAGTGCCAGAGCTCAATATTTGAACTTATTGATTCTTCAAACGGTATTGCATCGAGTGAACGGTGTCGCATGTTCACTGCAACTCCATATGACATATTTCCGATTCCGACAGGTTGTGAGATAAAAGGATGAGAGAAAGGTTCCCTCCTGGCAAAGGAATAGCCGTAATAGTCTTCAGATCCGGTTCCGAAACTGGATGGGAATAATTCCCCATCGACAAAGATCTTTTCATCACCCTCACCCCACCAATGCCATGTATCGTTATACAATGTTACCTGATCGCCGGTATAAACTCCCTTGCCCCTGATATCAATGAAGTTCAGATCATAGGGCGATCCGCTGCCGGTTCTGCTTGCAATCCTGTTATATTCATGCCAGGAGGCTCCGAAATACATGCTGCTTCTCTTCCATTTGTAATCACTTATCCCTGTAATAATACCTGTATGCACCGAATCAGCCCCATAATTAATCAGAGTTACCTCGGCTCTTTCCTTAAATGGCATTACCCAGTATGAATCCAGGAATCCTGTAGTGTCACTTTTATTAATCCATGTCCTGTGAGGATAAAGAGTATATCCTGAACCAAAAAACTCCCCTGCCGGAATCCATACAGTAGTTATGCCATCGAATTTTACTTTCAGAACTGTGGACCTAAGCGCCTGATTAAGATTTTCTGCCTCTATTTTCAAAGCAAGTCTGGTCAAAGCACTCTTCTTTTGAGATATTCTTACTGCAAAAGAATCGCCCGGCGTGAGAAGTTTTTCAATTTTCTCCTCATACCCAGATATGATCAAATCGTCAAGCAATCTCAGTCCGGTTTGTTCAAAAAGGGGCCTGGCCGACTCCAGTATTTCTGATGTAACAGATTCAACTTTTGTCTTTTTTGAGTAAGCCCTGTATCCTATATTATAGAACACATCGGGCCAATAGTACCCACCCGGAATCTTAGTTCCCTCGTAATCATACAGAAGCCTGAGGGAATCACATTCGTATGTTATTTTGCAGTGTTCAGAAAAAGGTATCGGAACATAAAAATTATGATCATAATCACGCCCCTCTTCTCCCAGGGGGGCTCCCTGCTGGACAGAAACTGCAAGAGGAGGATTGCTTATCATGCTGCCTCTGAGGAGCTCAACCGGTGTACCCCTGATAACAGGTTCCGTATTGTTATCAATGTAAACCCTGATAACTCCATTTTGTGCTTTATAGAATGTCATCCACCAGCGTACAACTGCCCCAGGTCCATCACTATCAAACATTACAAATTCCCTGCGCCCTTCATTTTCTTCAACTCTTATAAAATGTGACATATCTGCATTTGCAAACCAGCCTGCAGAGTCGGGTGACACAGAAGCCCGGTTATAGCTGCTGACCTGCTTATGTTTATATTGGTTAGCGGGAAAATATGATAGTGAGTTACGGTCAGTCATTTCTGAGAGAAGCGACTCAATGGTTACCTTACCAGAAAAAAGGCTGCATCCTGAAAGGAGCAATAGTATATTAAGGATACTGAAAATAAGTGTTTTATTTATCATCTTAAGTCTGCTGTAATTTTTTCTCGTTTCTCTATGTTCTTCTCTATGTCATCCTTATAGAAAAGTGCCTGTCTCATTTTCTTTTCAGACATCATCTGAAGCTGATCACCTGCATGAATGTTTCCGGGCTGGGTGGCATTACCATAACCAAGCAGTACCAGTGATCTCACTCTCTCCCCGAATTCAGTAACTGCAAAATAGGTATCCCCTGCAACTGCGCGCATTTTACCATCAGTATCCTTTGTATAATAAACAGCTCTGAGTATACCATAATGTTCAGGCCCTCCATTTGAAGGAAAATCATATCCGTTCATTCTTAATCTGAAGACTTCTCCGGTAGAAACATCCGGAGAACCATATTTTTCTGACACATTTTCAGCAGCCTCAGCTAAGATCTTAACAGCTTTTTCAGGATCCTTAATTCCGGATGGTGTGGAAACAGGTTGCTCAGGATCCCATGGCGTTTTAATTATATTGCCCCTGTTGTCCCACCATTCAGCAAAAAGAATCGCTCCTCTGCTTTCCGGATCTGCTTTTCTATCCCATTTCTTAAGTATCTCTGCAGCTTTTACAACTTCAGGATCAGTTGAATTTCGGGTGGCACTTATTAGTTCGTCAAGAAATCTGTCAGCTGATTCCAATCCTGTATTTAGTTTAATATCAACGAGGTCGTCAAAAGAAATCTTGTCTAAAGCTTTTAAAAGATTTACAGCTCTCTGCGGCCTTAATCCCATACCCTGAGGTGCCATATATAATGGATAATCAACAGAGCTGATCGAAGGCGGCCATGTACAGTTCCAGGGAGGATCATTACAATTCTGTACAAAGCCTGACGGAGGATTGACAACCCTGGGCAGCTCCTCGTATGTATGATACTCATTCCAGATAAGATCGGAGCTTGTGCCACTGACTGTACTTTTCCAGTATGAAAAATCACCGCTTTTTCGTACAGGGACATTGCCGTTGAAAAGATAAAGGATATTTCCATCCCTGTCAGCATACACCACATTGAACATAGGATTCTGAAGCATTCTGAGTGCAGATTCAAACTCTTCCAGGTTCTTTGCTTTTCCCATTTTATGATACTGTTCAAATACATTTGCATTCTCTAGCCCGGCAACTCTTACCGCAAATGCCTTATCACCTTTTTCTCCAACAACTGGTCCATGCAATGAGTATTTAAACTCAAAACTCTCAGACTTAACAGAACCGTCCGGCTCAAGAACCTGGATGGTTACATTTCTCTTATCAAAAGGAAGTG
>CAYLYN010000327.1:0-3045 GCA_964387565.1 uncultured Rikenellaceae bacterium
GGGAAAAGCTATATAATCTCAGCCCTTGGATATCAGGCCTGTATAATGGGATATAAAGTTGGTTATTACAATCTGCAAAAACTATTAACTGCACTTAGAATAGCAAAAGCGGATGGATCCTATCTGAAAACACTCAATAGAATAGAAAAACAGGATCTTCTTATTTTAGACGATTACGGACTCCAGCCTCTTGATAATAATGCCTGCATAAACCTTTTGGAGCTTATCGAGGATAGATATGGAAGACGTGCAACTATCATGTCGTCTCAGCTTCCCTTTGACAAGTGGTATGACATCTGCACAGCTAAGACAATCGCCGATGCAATCTTTGACAGACTAATAAATGGTTCTCACAAAATACAGTTGAAAGGAGAATCAATGAGAAAAAAAAGATAACTTTGTTTGGCATGTTTTGATCAATCAAAACATAGTTGTAATCGGTAAATAACAATGTACCATTTTCGGTAAATAAGGATGCGCCAGCAATCATAGCAAAAGTAATAAATTATAAGTTTTCATCGTTAAAAATTGATTTTCTATTAATAAGTCTATAGCTTTTACCCTCAAGGGGTATAACCTGACATTTAAAGAGGAGTCTATCGAGTAAAGCTGTTGCCAGCACTTCGTCATCAAGCATTTCCACCCATTGTTGTGGTGATTTATTTGTGGTAATTATGAATGAGGTTTTCTCAAAAAGCATATTTATAAATCCAAAAAGTTTAGCAGCATCCGGTTTACTAACCGGCATAAGCATAATATCATCAACAACAATCAGGTGTGCACCCAATAATCGTTTGTAATCCGCTTTGGCTGTATTGGCAACCTCTTTAAGCCTGAGCATATCCATAATCTGTTCAATCGGTCTGAAATAGGCTTTATAGCCACTTAATATTGCATGATAACAAAGTCCTGCCGCTAAAAATGTCTTTCCAGTTCCGGTGGGTCCCATAATGACCATATTGTAATTCTGATCAAGCCAGGCCAGTTCTTTGAGTTGGTTCAGCTGAGCTGGCTTTATGCCATTGTTATAGTTAAAGTCATACAGAGCAAGATCGTGCGAGATAGGTAATCCTGCCTCTTTTAACCTTTTAGAGAGTTTTTTCTCTTCTCTTTTATCCAGTTCATACTCCAGTAACATAGACGCTAGTTCGCGATAGCCGACCTGCCCCTGTTCTGCCTGCTGCATTATTTGCTCATAATCTTGTGATAATGAGGTGAGGTTTAGGCTCAGACATAATTGTTTTATTGATGTGTTTGGATTATTCATGACTTGTTATTTGTTAATTATGAACGCATTTTGGTAATCGTCAATGCTGCTTCGATTGGGTATAGTCATAGCAATCAATGCGGCTTGGGAGCTCATGGTTTTAATTTCCGGCCTTATGTTTTCGTGTATGTCAGTTCTATGGTTGACTTTTAGGGTATTGTGAAAATCAGAAGCATTGATTATATTGTTGTCAATGCAATACTGCAATGCATGTTCAACTTCTTCTACTGTAAAATAACTAACTGCTTTTCTTATTTCAGTCAATTGGTCTCTTTGATTGCGTGGGTATTTTATCAGGATTGCCCGGACAAGGTTCTGAGCATAAACCTTATTTCGGAATAAATTCACGGTACTCAATGCCAGCTCTTCTATATTTTTGCTGTTATCCCTCTTATGATTGTTATTGATGACCTTGATACCCTTGACTGCCGGTATTGTATGGGTCGCGATTACCTCATTGTTTAGATTGCTGATTAACAATGTGCCATCTTCCTCCCTGATAAGGACCTTACTCTTGTTGTCTTTATAAGTACCTGTCGGAAGGGAATAAATATTGCCCCTGTATCTTATTGTATTGTCTTTAAGGACACCGTGGTCCAACAAAGGATCCTGTGGGATGGAAAGCGGATAATATGGCTGAAGATGCTGTTTCTCAAGCAACCATTGATGATAGGGGATCTTCTTTGTAAATGTGTGTTCTATACCATTGCCTGTACGCACCAACCATCCACCTGCCTGTTCATTGAGAGTCTGTATGTCTTCGAATAGCCTGTTATGCAAAAAGTTCTGCTTGACGTATCGGACTACATTTTCAATCTTGCCTTTGGATTCAGGATCGTACTTGTGACAAAAATGTAACCGTATTTTCCTCTCGCTGGCATACCTCCCGAACTCCTTGGTGGTGATGTACTCTCCTAAATTTTCATCCACAAGAAAAACACGGTCCTGATCATAGACGAGTACCTCCGGAATACCTCCCAATTGTCTGAATGCCATCTCATGCGCTTGTATTGCAGAGTGACTGGTAAAGGGTGATAGCTGAAAAAACAGATACTTCATCCTGCTGGCACAGAGTTGCAGGACGAAGAAGTAAACCTTGATCCTTCCATTACTGCTGCGCATGGAGTATTCCCCAAAGTCCACCTGAGCCTGTTTACCAAAGGGTAATTCCTGGACGGTAAAATAATCCCTGTTGGTCTTTGAAGCAAATGGAATGTTGTACTTCTCCCTTATCCAGAAAACAAAGTTGTAAATGGTCTTTTGAGACACCTTGGGAAAATCAGGATAACGCTCTTTGAGCCAGTCGTGCATCTGCGCTGCACTGGTGTCTTTGAATTCGTCCAGCTTGCTATATACAAAGGGTTCATATCCTGTGAGCAGCTTATTCCGCTCACGCTGCTTCTCTAAAAATTCAAAATACTCCGTCTCATTCATAGAGAGGTATTTTGATACTGTCCTTCTGTCACATACTAAATGTTTGGATATTCCGCGAACAGACATTCCTTCAATTATATGTAACCTGTGAATCTCGTAATACATAATCAGTTTCGTTT
The DNA here is from genome assembly GCA_964387565.1 of uncultured Rikenellaceae bacterium. Lineage (GTDB taxonomy): Bacteria > Bacteroidota > Bacteroidia > Bacteroidales > VadinHA17 > LD21. The sequence goes on from CAYLYN010000327.1 coordinate 2,821, forward strand.
GTGTTGCTGTCATGATTCCACCCTTTTGCTATAGTGAATTCAAAACAATAAATTATTTTTGAAACTGGTGTATTCTTATTTACCATTTTTGGTGGATTTCTATTTACCGATTACACTTACGTTTTGTCATATCACTTGATACACCAATTATTCCAATAAATAACCCATTTATATCAAGAATTGGCGTATCAGTCACAAAAGCCGGAAAAGAGCTACCATCTTTCC
>CAYLYN010000328.1:0-3036 GCA_964387565.1 uncultured Rikenellaceae bacterium
AATAGAATGTACCGTACCGATTGCGGCACTGTCAAGAAGCGAGGCCTTATCGAATAATTTCCTCTTCAGCAGGGCCTCCCTCGCCTTTTCACGAAACTCTGCGGCAGCAAGATCCGTGAAGGTGGTAAGTATGACTTCCGAGGGTTTGTAATTACCTATTTCGCCTGACAGATAATCGGCCAGCAGATGGACAAGAGTATGTGTTTTGCCTGAACCGGCCCCGGCATTGATGAATTCTATATTTTTCATTTCAAACCTCCCTTGAATGTTGTGAAATTACTGAAACCGTTTTCTGCCTTCAGATCCTTATCATTGTAGTCGGTGTCCAGAGGATATAAGTTTTGCTGCTCAGCATCTGTATTGTAACTCAGAAGAGCCAGAGGCATTTTCTCCGCAGACTCGATCTTCCCATCCCGGAGTTGTCCCCATCTGTATGTATATGAATTCATTGCCTGTTCGAAGATATCGTTCACATTTTCGGGTGTCACGACCTTCACGTTTTTGCCAGTCAGTTTCCCTGTAGTCAGCAGCGTTCCGTTCGTCAGAATGAAATATGCAACCATGGATACTTGTTTTGCGGGTTCTGCCTTCTTAAGGACAGCCTTGTAAACTTCCAGCTGCAATGCCCTGTTCGTTTCCAGAAGTTTGTTATGGGTTTTTCCTGATGACCATTTCATGTCGAATATCAGGTAATTGCCGTCTTTGTCGGCCAGGAGCATATCCATCCTTGCCTCCATCTCAAAAAGCCCTTCAAACTTGCACTCTTCTACAACCTCGCATCCGCAGATTTCGAGGCCATTTTGTTCAATGATTTCCAGAAGGTTGCCGACCGCCAGCTTTGCCTGTTCTGCAAACCTTGACAGTACGATCTTGTTTTCATCAAGTAGAAGGATTGCTCCCTTCTGCAGAACGGCCTTGTTGAATCTGTCCGGATACTCTTTTGACATTACCTCTCTCATCACCGTCAGGTTTCCCTTTGATTCCTCAACGAGATTCTGAATGAATTGGTGGGCAACATTCCCCATTGTCCTGTTTTCGTCACTCATTTCCAGTACGCTTGAGTAGGACAAGCCCGCCTGGTGGTTAAGAACATAATCGAGAGGATTCTGAATAAGCTCATAAATTGAAGAGTAGCTTTCCTTTGGACGGGGTGTGAAAAGGTTCTGCTGGTCCGTTTCAATCATTAGCTGACCTGACGGAAGATCTTTCTTGTCGATTACAATGCTTGCACCTTCGGGATCAGGATTCACGGTTTCGATTGCCTTCAGGTTTTCAAACTGAGCTGATAATTGAATCAGGACAGGATGCAAGCCAAGCTTTTCTCCCATATCCTTTTCCGCAACTACAAGGATAAATTTCGACCTGCAGTTAAGTATTGCCATTTTTTGTTCATAAAGTTGAGCCTTCACCTGAGCCTCTTCGCTCCATATTGTCAGATTATGCTTTCCGAGTGCTTCCTTCTCAGCCATACTCAGGAATCTGTGGACTGTCGCTTTTGGTGTGCCGTTGTAACAGTCGATCCAGACAACTGCTTCCGGCTGATCAACTAATGCTGCCGGCGAAGCCACCACGAGTCTTGATTTGGATTCAGCCTCATTAGCGGAATAATTACCGGGTTTGTAGATCGAAAGTATCCATGACCTTAGCCTCTCATTATTTACGGTTGCCGGATTGTATCCGTTAAGGATGATCATGAGAGCATCGCAGAAGTTTACCAGAAGTGTCAGTTGCTTGTTTATTAGTGAACTATTGTTTCCGGATGATTCTTTGCCAATTATAATGATGTATTGAGCAGCCCATGTCCTGAGAGCTTTGACATACTCCTTCAGTTTTTTAATGTCAATCTCTGTTACGCTTTCACCGTTAACCGGGAGAAAGACCATGATGTCTTTTTTCTTCTCCTTTTGCTTCCTCTCCGGGCTCATAAGATATTCTTCCAGTACCTTTTCCCATTCGGGATTTATTATTCCGCCTTCGGATATGATTACGTCAATCAGATCCCTCCTCAGTTCATAGGGCAGGGGATGCCTGCTTATCTGCAAATAGGACACGAGGTTGTAGACATTAAGAGGCCTCAGGAATAATGAGCATCCAAGCTTAAAAAGCTGGATGATCTCCGGATTTGCATCTTTCAGGGAGGACCCTGAGAGGGGATTGCCATAGAGTAGCTGGATATTATCGAAACTCCGGTTATTCGAGTTTATGAAGACAGTGCCTTCTGAATGGGTGCTCTTTACAACCCACTCCAGGGCTGAACCCTGCCTGTTGAATTTTACAATTCTGAATGAGTCATCCTTATCCGGGTCAAGCAATTCAGCGACATTTGTCAGAAGGGCTTCCTGTACCTTCTTCAGGTTAGTCCCGTCAGCTGCTATGCTTTTGTCAGGAACCATGTATGTGATCCTGGTTCCGTCATCGCTTAGCTTCCTTAAGAGTTTTGAGATAATCGGTGAGATGTGTTCTGCGGGAAAATGTACAAGTATTTCATCATCCTTCTGCAGGAGGCTTGATTTACTATTTATCAAAGTGATCAGCCGGTCACTTTCTCCCCTGATGTTGATTCGGCTTCCAGTGATGTGCCTTTCTATATCCGAAAGTAGATCGAGTTTCGCTGACACATTCCTGATGTCAGGGTTCCAGCCTGCTGCAATCAATTCATCCCTCCATCTCAACAGCTCTGAAGCGACTCCGTATTCGTCTGCTTCAAATGATTCAGTGATTGGGTTGTCAGGCCTGGTTCCGATAACTGCTTTAACGGCATTGTAATAACTGGCCTGTCTCTCAGATCCGGACAGACATGCGCAAGCCATGCCACTGCGTAATTCAAGTTGGCTCAGCAAACCGGAATCTCCTACTACAAGTTCATCAATAAGCAGATTACCTCTGCCCTGAAAATCGATGTAGTGCTCTCCGTCAAAATAGGGACTGTAATGTATTTTCATATAACGCTTATTTTATTTCGTTTCAATGCAGATTGGGTTAAAGAAATTTAACATTCTGAAAATATAGGTTTGCAACAATTACAGGCTTCAAAAA
>CAYLYN010000329.1:0-3026 GCA_964387565.1 uncultured Rikenellaceae bacterium
CAACTGTCTGACCTATAAGTATCTCATCTCCTATTGTTATTATTGCTGCTTTCATCTATCAGTAAATTCTTCAGGTTTTTTAAATGGCACGAATATAATATTTCCTCAAAGTCTCACCAGATGAGAATACAAAATTAATATCTCTATTTTATTCTTTTTTGTAGCGGAGGATGAAAAACCTGTTATGAGGCAGGAAAATATTTTCCAAGTAGTGTTAACAGAGATTCTCTTGAGATTGGCTTGGATAAATAGTCATCGAAATCTTCAAACAGATGATTCTGAACACCCGGCCTTGCATATGCAGTCTGAGCAATTATTGGAATAACAATATTCATTTCTCTTATCTTTTTGGTTGCCTGTAATCCATCCAAAACTGGCATTCTGATATCCATTAATATTAATGAGATCTCCGGATTCTCTCTGATTTTCTCTACAGCTTCAAGTCCGTTAGAAGCGTGGATTATTGATATACCTGTATTTCGGAGGTATGTCTTGAGCAGTTGATAGTTTGTTACCTCATCTTCAGCAATCATTATGGTAAGATCCTTAAAATTTACCTTATTTACTTTCTCATTTTGCTGGGAGGGATGATTTTTGTATTCAGAAATACTTAAAGGTATTGATACGAAAAACTCAGAACCATTTCCGGGAGAAGAATCAACCCATATCTTTCCTCCCATCATATCACTGTATAGCTTAGCAATGGAGAGTCCGAGTCCCATTCCGCTTACCTGAGGTTTAACAGGATCCTGGATACGGTAAAATCTCTCAAAAATTTTTGAATGCAATTCAGGACTAATGCCGGTGCCTGTATCTCTTACGAAGAAAGTAAGCATTTTATTATCAACTTTGTAACCAAAGTCAACTTCGCCATGATTTGTATATTTAATTGCATTTCCTATAAGATTTGATAAAATCTGAAATAGCTTGGTCTCATCAGTAATAATTTTTAAATCACTAAGATGCCTGCTATCATCAATATTAAGTTTCAGTGATTTGTGCTCTGCTTTCCTGCCAAACTGGCTCTTTAAAGAACTAATCAACAAGTTGACGTCTGTATCGCTCAAATTGAGAGCGACTTTTTTTGTCTCAATCGAAGAAATATTTATTATATCATCAACTATATTAAGTAATTGATTGCAACTTTCGTTAATTAATTCAGTAAACTCAGTTTTATTCTTCTCAGTTATTTCCGGCATATTGAGCAGGTTCGAAAAGCCGACAATAGCATTCATTGGCGTACGGATCTCATGCGAGATATTATGAATAAACTCAGTTTTGAGTCTGCTTCCCTCTTCAGCCTTTTGTTTTGCAAATATTAATTCCTCTTCTGTATTCTTATAAGCAGTTATATCATACATAATATGAACTACTCCCTCAAATTCCCCATTATCATTAAGTATAGGATCAGCAACTATCAGATAAGTTGTGCTGTCAATAGTATATTCCATCTCCTCTCTCTTGAGGCTTTTCCCGGATTCTACCAGCGGACAGCCCTGAATATGATCATTTGTATTATGGAGGATCTGGTGACATCTCAGATTTCCAAGGTCTTCCGGGCTTACCTCAAAAATGAAAGAAAATGATTTATTGCACTTAATAATTTTTCCGTTTTTGTCAATAATTGCAATCGGGTCCTTGATGGTATTGAATGTACTCAGCCAGTAATCCCTTTCTCTTTCAATTTCTTTCTGTTTCTCCTGTTCCTTGCTCCTGCTTTCAAGGAGACTCTTTTCTGACTGTAAGAGGTTATAATATATCTTTTTTTGCCTCCTGTAAAAATAGACTGTGATTACTGAACCGATAAGTAATATCAGCAGAAAGACATTTGATAGAATAGCGATTGACAGAGTTCTTATCTCTGAAAAAATTTCAGCCTGATTAACTTTTACAACAAGAACCCATCCGGTTGACGGAATTTTACAGGAGAAGGACAGGACATCTTCGCCTCTGAAGTCTTCGCACTCACTTATACCTGTATTGCCAAGCACTGCCTTAACAGACGGCAGGGCTGTATCGGTTAATGGTAATTTAAGCTTTAATGCGATATCCGTATGCAATTTTGAATTATTAAGGACAACAGCGCTGTCATTATCCCTGTTAAGTATTAATGTTTCAGCCGTTAAACTCGATGTAGGCCACTCATTTATTAATGGATAGAAGAATTCTTCCGGGTCAATCCTGAATACTAATATTGAAATAAGCTTCCCTTCTTCATTTAACAGAGGGGCAACAAAATCAATATATATAGTGCCGAAAATCTCGGATCTGTAGAAATCAGTAGTCTGAATTGTTTCAGGTGATTCCAGACATGATTCTACAGTACGTTTTAATTCACTGCTCAGAGGATGTTCATTTTTCCCAATAAAGAATAGAGGAACACCGTTCGCGGAAAACATTATTATCTCGTTATAATCTTTCTGCTGAATCAACGGCGTGAAACGGGATATAAGATTCTGCCTGAGGTTATCAACCTCTGGTCTTTTACTCCATTTATCTGCCGCTTCCGAAAAAAAAGGTGATTTCGTTATTAAATTAATCTCATTGATACGCTCACTATACCATAATGTTATTTGCTGGCTTTTTAATTCGGCTATACTTTTAATCTCCTTATATTTATCTTCGCGAATTCTATTTGACAATGAATTGTAGACCTTAAATACAAGTATACTTACCGTTGCCGAAATTATTACACCAAAAAATATAGGCTTCCAGAATTTAAATATAATTCCCTGCGACTTCATCGCGTATAGATTTATATGTAATTATTTATTTACACAGTAATTACTGTCTGGATTCAGCAGTTTATTTAATATGCAGTTACTGGTATCAATTTGCAATTTATGAAAAATAGTTATATCATAGAAGATAAATACTGATAAACAGATAAAGCAATTTTAAAATGATATTTTATATATGCTATGATGAAAATTAAACTTGCTGAAGATTATGTAAGAAATAAAATTTCAGGATACGACAGCGGACATGACTGGTGGCATATAGTAAGAGTGAGGAACCTCGCGAAG
>CAYLYN010000330.1:0-2974 GCA_964387565.1 uncultured Rikenellaceae bacterium
ACTTATAAGAAATTAATAAAATATCTAAATATATCAAAAAAGTTTTCAACTTGTAAATTAACAACCTGGTGGCATATCACGACATCTGCCTGATAACTAATCCTGATTTTCATATTTATTATTACATTGGCATAATAAATTGCAGACGATTGAACCGGAGGGATATTTATTTTACGGAAGATGGAAAATCCAAAAAATCTTATAATAGTAATTTTCGGTGCTTCAGGAGATCTTACTTCAAGGAAGCTTATGCCTGCCATATTTTCCCTTAAAGCTCAAAATCTTCTGCCGCAAAGATTTGCAGTAATAGGAACCGGTAGAAAAAATATATTACCTGAGGACTTCAGGCAGAAGATGACTGATTCAATAACCAATTATTCCGAAGAAGCTGTTGATAAAGATAAGGTCAGGACGTTTGTGGAAGATCTGTTTTATATATCCATAGATAATTCAAATACCGGGGATTTCATAAGGTTAAAAAACTACATTCTTGACATTGACAGAAATTATGGCGTTGGCGGTAACTATATTTTTTACATGGCAACCCCTCCTTTTTTGTATGAACCAATCTCCATAAATTTATCAGAGACCGGACTAACAGATCAGTCGGACGGATTCAGACGTGTTATTATTGAAAAACCATTCGGATATGATCTGGAATCAGGCAGAAAACTTAACAGGACGCTGCACGGGCTTATATCTGAGGATCAGATATTCAGGATCGATCATTATCTTGGTAAAGAGACAGTTCAGAATCTCCTTGTAACCAGATTTGCAAATGGTTTGTTTGAACCGTTGTGGAACAGGAATTATATTGACCGTATTGAAATAACTTCATCAGAGAATATAGGAGTTGAGGATCGGGGAGGTTATTATGATGCTTCAGGGGCGTTACGAGATATGGTTCAGAATCATCTTTTACAGATGGTTGGTCTGACTGCAATGGAACCTCCTTCGTCACTTGATTCAAATGCAATACGAAATGAAGTACTCAAGGTTTTCCAGTCACTTCAGCCTATAAGGGAGGAGGATGTCCCCATACAGGTTATAAGAGGACAGTATACAGGTTCAATGATAAGGGGAGAATGTGTTACAGGATACAGGCATGAGAAAGGTGTCCCCCGAAACTCAAGAACTGAGACCTATGTGGCAATAAAGTTTTATATTAATAACTGGAGATGGGGAGGAGTACCTTTTTATATCAGAACCGGCAAGCGTTTACCCACCCGGGTCACTGAGATAGTAATACATTTTAAACCCACACCACACCATCTTTTCCGTCGCGAATCAGGTAAACTTAATGCTAATCAGCTAATTATTCGTATTCAGCCTGATGAGGGGATACTTCTGAAATTTGACATGAAGGAGCCGGGATCGGGTTTCAATGTGAAAAATGTAAATATGGACTTTCACTATAAGGATCTGACCAATATAAGAGTTCCGTCTGCATATGAACGTCTGCTGTATGATGTTATGATTGGTGATTCTACACTTTTTTCACGTGATGATGAAGTGGAAACAGCCTGGAAATTTCTGGAACCCATTCAGAAAGCATGGGCCAGTAATCCTGAAATAAAGATATTTGGTTATCCGGCTGGGACCTGGGGTCCGGAGCATGCAAACGATCTTATTGAAGGTGATGGGCTGACCTGGAGATATCCATGCAAAAACCTTGCAGACGACGAAATTTATTGCGAATTATGAAAGAACCTGTCAGAATATTTCCTTCATCGTATGAGCTGGCGGAAAAACTTGCCGGGGAGCTTGTAGAAATGATAAATGATGCATCTGTTAAGAATGTTCCGATATCAGTAGCTTTATCAGGAGGCTCAACTCCTGAACTCCTTTTCTCTATCCTTGGTGATCATTTCTCAAAATCAGCTCCCTGGAAATTTGTGCATTTTTTCTGGGGAGATGAACGCTGTGTACCTCCCGTAAGTCCTGATAGTAACTTCGGAATGGCTTTTCGTTCCTTCTTTAAGAAAATTGACATACCGGAACGAAATATACACCGGATTTATGGTGAACAGGATTGTTCCGGTGAGGCAATAAGATATGCCGACCAGATATCAGAATTTACAGGTAAGAAAAATGGGATACCTGCTTTTGACCTCTTATTGCTTGGAACAGGTGAAGACGGACATACCGCATCGATATTTCCTGATAATCTCAGTCTCTTTTATTCGGAAAAGATCTGTGATGTTTCAATTCATCCGGTATCAAAACAGAAGAGGATTACCATTACCGGAAAAGTGATCAATAACGCTCAGAATATAAAGTTTCTGGTTACCGGAAGCAATAAAGCCGGGATTCTGAAAAAAATACTAACTAAAGATATAAGTGCAAAGAATCTTCCTGCTTCACTGGTTGCTCCGGTGAGCGGAAATTTAGAATGGCTTATTGACGTAAAAGCAGGTTCATTGCTGAAGCAGTAACGCCTAATTTTGAGGTGTTTGCTTCAGAGTTTTTTGTATATTTGTGAGAACTTTATTAACTAAAAATAGTAAGCCATGTCACACGAAAGATCAAAAGAACAGGTAAAAGTAAAAAAAGAGCCTACCAAGAGTCTGAAAGAAAAACGTGCTGCCAAAAAAGCAAAAAGAGCGGAAAAAAACAGGTCGTAAAGTATTTTCCTGAAATTTTATGGCAGGAACGATAAATAAAAAAGCCGGTGAAGAACTCACCGGCTTAATTTTTTTATAGATAAACTAAGCTAATTTTACATTTACTGCATTAATTCCTTTTTTTCCTTCTGCAAGTTCGAATGTAACTTCGTCGTTCTCTTTAATCTGATCCTTAAGTCCAGAAACGTGTACAAAATACTCATTGTCTGAATCTGCATCCTTGATGAATCCGAATCCTTTAGATACATTGAAAAATTTTACTGTTCCTTTGTTCATTTTATTCTGTTTTTTAAAATTATGGCGCGCAAGATATAAAATAATTTTGAAATATTCTAAATAATTTTATAAAA
>CAYLYN010000331.1:0-2944 GCA_964387565.1 uncultured Rikenellaceae bacterium
ACCTGAATATAATGTCGGTGGCAGTAATCATACTGTATGTCCTTACACTTATAAGGTTGCTTTTAAATCTGAGGACGGGGCTTCGGAAAGACACATCTTTAATACCGCAGACTGGGATGAATCATATACAGTAATTCCAACCGGTATCTCGGGTGTGCCGGGAAGTCAATTCTATCTGTCACAGACAGATACATATATTAAGGGGGAATTCTATAAAGATCACTTTTCTGAAAATGCTGTCAAAAAAGGAGCAAAGTACACACTTGTTTTAAAACCCGGGGAGTAAGACATTTGATCATACTGTCATGACATCTTTCTCCTTCAATGCCATCACCTTATCTATCTTGCCATTGTAGGAGTTAGTCATCTCCTGTACTTTATCTACTGAGTCTTTCTCAAGGTCTTCAGGAAGCCCTTCCTTGAGAAGTCTTTTGAGTTCGTCATTGGCCCATTTCCTGGCATTTCTGACACTTATTTTGGCTGTTTCACCCTCGTTTCTAACCTGCTTGACAAGCTGGTGTCTTCTCTCTTCTGTGAGAGGGGGGATATTGATCCTGATAACTTCCCCGTTATTCACGGGAGTAAGTCCTATATTGGCAGCCATTATTGCCTTTTCTATAGTTCCCAGCATATTTTTCTCCCAGGGTTGAATCAAAATTGTTTTAGCATCGGGAGTGTTGATATTGGAAACCTGGTTAAGAGGAGAGTGGACTCCGTAATAGTCAACTGCGATACCATCAAGCAGAGCCGGATTGGATCTGCCTGCGCGAAGTCTGGCAAGCTCATGTTCCAGATGTTCAAGGGCTTTATTCATTCTGTCATCAGTCTCTTCTATTATGAGTTCAATTTCTTCGTTCATATTCAGTTAATTAAATATTAAACTTCTCTGGTCAGTTTTTTATTAAGTAACAGTAACCGGGAAACAAATTTAATAAAATAGCCGGAATAGCAATACCATTTCAGTGGCCAACGTATGTTCCGGTTTTTTCACCATCAACCAGTTTTTTAAGATTCCCGGGCTTATTCATATTAAAAACTATTATAGGCATGTTATTATCGCGGCACATTGTAAATGCAGTTGAGTCCATCACTTTCAGCCTTTTTTCGATAACTTCAGAGAATGTAATAACCTCATATTTTACGGCATCAGGATCTTTTTCCGGATCGGCAGTATAAACGCCATCAACCCTTGTTCCTTTAAGCAGCACCTCTGCACCGGTCTCCACAGCACGCAATGCAGAGGCTGTATCAGTAGTGAAGAATGGATTTCCTGTGCCCCCTGCAATTATACAAATAATACCCCTTTGCATGGCTTCCAGCACGCTGTCTCTGTTATATAGTTCACCAACAGGTTCCATCCTTATTGAAGTGAAGACTTTTGCTTTTCCACCAAGTCTTGTAATCACACTTTCAAGAGCAATACTATTTATTACAGTAGCCAGCATACCCATCTGGTCACCCTTTACACGGTCGAATCCTGATTCAGTACCTCGCAGGCCCCTGAAAATATTACCACCTCCTATAACAATTCCTATCTCACAACCCATTTTTGAAATCTCAATTACCTGGCTGGCATATACTTCCAGTACATCATCACTTATCCCATGGCTTCCTTCACCTGCCAATGATTCCCCGCTTAGTTTTAACAGAATTCTTTTGTATTTCATCAGTATATGATTATTGCTTGGATGTAAAGATAAAAAAAAGGGGCTTGTGAAACAGCCCCTTGATAATTATTGAAATATGAACTTTACTTTAAAGGTTAAGAGTAAACCTTTTAAAATCAGTAACAGTAAGCTCTTTATTTACTGACTGCAGATACTGACTTATTGTCATTTTGTTATCCTTGACAAACTCCTGGTTAAGCAGGGTGCTTTCCTTGAAGAATTTTGCAAGTTTGCCCTGAGCTATCTTCTCGAGCATCTCTTCAGGTTTTCCATCACGACGAGCCTGTTCCTTGCCAATTTCAATTTCCTGGGCAATAACACTTTCAGGAACTGAGTTTTTATCTACAGCAACCGGATTCATTGCAGCAACCTGCATTGCTATATCTTTATAAACCTGAACGTCGGCGCCGGCTTTTGTGAAACCAACCAGTGTGGCAAGCCTGTTACCAGGGTGTATATAAGCCTGAACATAATCAGATTCAATCTTTTCATAGTATGACAGTTCAAGTTTCTCTCCGATAATACCAACATACTCAGTCACTTTATCAGCAACATTGCCACCTTCAAATGGCAATGCTTTAAGAGCATCCAGGTCAGATGGTTTGTTCGCGAGTGCTACATCAAGTATTTTATTAGCAAGGTTGATGAAATCTGCATTTTTGGCAACAAAATCAGTCTCACTGTTGAGCACAATCATTGCTCCTGTTTTTCCGTCAGAGGTAACTTTTGAAAGAACAACACCTTCAGTAGCTTCCTTGTCAGCACGTTTGCTGGCAACAGCCTGACCTTTTTTACGAATTATTTCAATTGCTTTGTCAAAGTTACCTTCAGCCTCTTCCAGTGCTTTTTTACAATCCATCATACCAGCGAGAGTTACTCTTCTCAGCTTGGCAACATCAGCAGCGTTAATAACAGCCATATTGTAATATCTTTTATTTGTTTAAAACGTAATGATTATTCTTCTTCCTCTTCTTCTGATTCATCGGTGATAGCGACTATTTCTTCATCGTCATCTTCATCCTCAATGGTTACATCAGTATCTTCATCCTCCTCTATCTCCTCTTCATCTTCCTCAACAATAGCTTCAATAAGTGAGGCAGGCATATCTTTTGTCTCGAGCTCTTTCCTTATAACTTTCTTATCTTTCTGCTGAGGCTCTTTATCTTTTTCGATCTTTCTTTCATTAAGACCTTCTTCAATTGCCTGGCAGAGTATCCCTATTATAAGAGATATTGATTTTGATGCATCATCATTTGCAGGTATAGGAAATTCTATAT
>CAYLYN010000332.1:0-2912 GCA_964387565.1 uncultured Rikenellaceae bacterium
ACCACCCCGGCTCCGCTTTGCGTCGCCACCCCTCCTTCAAAAGGAGGGGAAACTTAGATTCCTGCTGGCGCGGATTTAGCGAAGCGCAATCCGTGCCTGGTTTTCAATAATCCCAGTCATCCGTTCTGAACGGAGCTACAGGCAATCCCTCCCTGCTAAACAGGTTTCCCATAGCGTCATTTGAAAATGAAAATCTTACAGCCTCAGGTGACTTTAATCCTTTAGCCTGGACAATTACTGTATTTCCGTCAATTTTTGCAGTTGCAGGTACAAAGATCTTATCCGGTCCTGCGATGACAAAGTGTTTCAGTTCATCGCCCTTTATCACCAGTCCGTTTGACACATTTGAGAAAGTGATCCTGATCCTGTTTTTTTCGATTTTCATCGATTCATAAAGGGGATGTTTATAGGTGACACCCTTCATTCCATATGTTTCACCCAGTGCCCAGTTTGCAAGTCTCAGTCCGACATCCTGCTTATTACGGGGATGGATATCCCTGATATTATCAACAAGGTCAGAAACAACAACCATTCCTGTTTCTGGGATATCATTCATTGTATGCATCTGGGCTTCACGGATCATTTCTGATCTGGTATCTGCCCCATATGCATAGGGGGCTATCTGCACAAAGTAGAAGGGGAACTCTTTCCCGAAATCGTTTCTCCAGCCGGTTATAAGAGTGTTCATCAGTTTACGGTAGCTTTCGTGATTTATTGTATTGCCTTCACCCTGGTACCAAATGGCTCCTGCTATGCTAAATGGTATGAGAGGATTTATCATTGCATTATATGCCACACCGGGTTTCTTCGGCCACCAGTCATAAGTAAGAAGCCTGCCGGCCGACGACTTAAGAAAGGGATCTGCTTCTATCAGGTCAGGATTTACCCATACCTCAGCCGGGGTTCCTCCCCAGGCAACCTCAATAATACCTATGGGTATATTCAGATTCTTGTGAAGCGTTCTTGAAAAAAAATATCCTACGGAACTGAATGTACGCATCGACTGTGGTGAACACTCTTCCCAGCTTGCAAAGCAGTTATCCTGCAGAGTTTCACTTGCCACTTTCTTCACATGAAACAACCTTATCTCAGGATAATTTGCATTCTTAATCTCCTCTTCAGCATTCATAAGATTATGGCTGGCACTCCACTCCATATTCGATTGTCCCGAGCATATCCATACCTCACCAACCATTACGTTTTTCAAAGTGAGTTCATCGCCGCTTTTAATATTTACCGTATATGGTCCTCCTGCCTCAGGGGTTTTCAATTTAACACTCCAGAAAGAGTGATTTGACACCTTTGTTTTTACCGTGTCATTATCCCAGCTTCCTGTTACTTTTATCTCTGATCCCGGTTCACCCCATCCCCATACAGGGGCATCACTTTTTTGCTGAAGCACCATATTGTCACCTATTACTGCAGGTAGTCTGATCTGGGCTGATAAATTAGTTGCTAAGAGCCATATTACAAAGGCTATAACTGTTTTTAAGTTTTTTTCCATATTGTTTTGATTTATATTAGGTGTACTTTGACAGTTTGGATAATAAACTGATTTTTCTCCTTTTTTGCCCCTGCCCTAAAGGGAGAAAGGAGAAAAATCTACCTGATCCCTTTAGGGATATAGGGCAAAAACAGGTAGATTTTTCGATTATGTCAATATAAAATCAGTAATTGTTATTTAATTAACAGCAGTCTGGGTTTATCTCTGATTCAAAATTATATATAAATTATGACTATCAGCAAGCATGAATATAAGCTTATTGATTTTCAAGCGATACTTGGATCTGTATTTACAATTCCTGATACTCACATTATTTTTTGCTTCCGGGCATTCCTGTATCAGGTTTGTTCCAGTAACCTGGGACATAAGGATATTGCTCTGCAAGGCCATCAATAAGCTCAACACCCAGGCCTGGTTTATCAGGAATATCGAGGTATCCGTTTTTCACAACCACCTTTTCCCTGAACAATCCTTCTTTAAGAGGATTCGCCGTCATATTGGTTTCCAGAAGGAACCTGTTGGGTATGGCAGCAAGTAAATGCGCATTAGCTATTGTTATCAGACCGTCCTGCCAGTTATGACCAGTAAAGAGCTTTCCTCTTGTATTGGCCATCCGGGCTATATACCAGTTTTCCGTCATCCCGGCATCATCACAACCTGACTGAATAATATCGTAAGCACCACTGTCCATCCATTCTGCCAGTTCATACCTGTTGTGACGGCCCTCACCTCCGGAAATCTTAACTGTGGGAAGAGCCTGTTTAATTTTGAGGTAATCGTCAATAACTCTTTTTGTAGGCTCCTCGAACCACAGAAATTTAAGTTCTTCCAGTACCGGAGCAATCTCGAGACATTGTTCCACTGACCACCTTGTATTTGCTTCCTGGATAAGGTCGAAGTCGGGTCCTACTGCTTCTCTTAACTTATACAGATGGGGAATATAATCCTTCATTGTTATTCCCAGTTGTCCGAAACCTCCACCCATCCTGAACTTAAAAGCAGTATATCCATCATTTTTATGTGCAAGAGCCTGTTTTATATGACTTTCCGGACCTATGTCAGTAAACAGAGAATCTTTTCGCCATGTGAATTCTCCTCCGCTGGCATATACGCGAAGATGTGTTTGTGGTTCGGTATCCTGGGCGAGGATCTTATATATCGGTAATCCCTTTGCCTTTCCGATTATATCCCATAACGCAACATCCACACCGGCCCAGGCACCCCTGGCACCTCCTCCGGCAATTCCTCCTGTAAGAATCTCAACATCGAAAGGATTCTTCCCGAGTAAAAATGGCCTGATCACTTTTTCAGTATATGCTTTCATCTCTTCAGGACCGTTATAACGGCTCGATCCTCCTATTCCGACTATCCCTGCATCTGTGAAAACTTCGGTGATAACTGAAGTGGT
>CAYLYN010000333.1:0-2900 GCA_964387565.1 uncultured Rikenellaceae bacterium
GATCAAAATATGGTGCCAAAAGGCCTAAGAAGTAACAGTTAAAGATATAGGATAATGAGAAAAGCAAGACCAAAGAAGAGGATTCTGTTACCGGATCCAAAGTACAAAGATCCGTATGTAACAAGGTTTGTGAATAATCTTATGTTCAGTGGCAAAAAGAATCTGGCTTTCAAGATTTTGTACGAATCGCTTGATATCGTCGGAGATAAATTCAAGAACGAAGGAAAGACTCCCATTGAGATTTTCAAGCAGGCCCTCGATAACGTAACACCTCAGGTTGAGGTAAAAGCCCGAAGGGTTGGTGGAGCAACATTCCAGGTACCAATGGAGATTCGTCCCGACAGGAAAGTAGCTATAAGCATGAAGAATCTGATTCTGTTTGCAAGAAAAAGAACAGGTCATTCAATGGCTGAAAAACTGGCTGCAGAGGTTATGGCTGCATACAAGCTCGAAGGTGGTGCCTATAAGAAAAAGGAAGATACTCACAGGATGGCTGAGGCAAACAAAGCTTTTGCACATTTCAGGTTCTGATAATATGATCTGGCAGCAGATATAATAATATATATGGACAAGAACCTAAAATATACCAGGAACATCGGAATCATGGCTCACATCGATGCCGGGAAGACCACTACTACAGAACGAGTTCTGTTTTATACAGGTCGTACCCATCGTATGGGTGAAGTTCATGACGGAAATGCAACGATGGACTGGATGGTTCAGGAACAGGAGAGAGGTATAACAATCACATCGGCTGCTACAACAACATTCTGGAAATATAAGGGTGAAGAATATAAAATAAATATAATTGATACTC
The DNA here is from genome assembly GCA_964387565.1 of uncultured Rikenellaceae bacterium. GTDB lineage: Bacteria > Bacteroidota > Bacteroidia > Bacteroidales > VadinHA17 > LD21. The sequence goes on from CAYLYN010000333.1 coordinate 818, forward strand.
CCGGACATGTTGACTTTACGGTAGAGGTAGAACGGTCACTAAGGGTGCTCGACGGAGCTGTGGCTGTATTCTGTGCTGTGGGAGGTGTAGAGCCTCAGTCAGAAACAGTATGGAGGCAGGCAAACAAATATCATGTACCGCGGATTGCATTCATAAATAAAATGGACAGGGCCGGCGCTGATTTTCTGAGTGTCGTCCAGCAGATAAAAGAAAAGCTTGGAGCAAATCCGGTTCCTGTACAGCTGCCAATAGGTTCAGAGGAAAACTTTGCCGGCATTATCGACCTTGTTACAATGGAAGCCATTAATTATTATCCCGATGGCGCAGGCGGTACAAGGCTGGAGATTGAGGAAATACCTGCAGCACTTCGTGATGAAGCTGAAGAGTACAGGGCAAAACTTATTGAAGCAATAGCTGAAGTTGACGATACATTGCTCGAGAGATTTCTTGAGGATCATGATTCAATTACTCCTGAAGAGATTCTGACTGCATTACGGAAAACAACAATTCTCGGACATGCAATCCCTGTAATATGCGGTTCAGCATTTAAGAATAAAGGAGTTCAGCGGCTGCTTGATGCAGTAGTTTCATTCCTGCCATCGCCTGTTGATATAGGCGCTGTAACAGGGAAGGATCCCAGAGACGAAAAGGAACTGACCCGTGAACCTGATGATGAAGCTCCACTGGCAGCTCTCGCATTCAAAATCGCAACAGATCCGTTTGTAGGCCGTCTGGCTTTCCTGAGGATATATTCAGGTGTCTTAAATGCAGGAGACACTGTGTTAAATGTTCGTACAGGCAAGAGAGAGCGTATTAACCGCCTCTTCCAGATGCATGCAAATAAGCAGAACCCTAAAGACAAAATAGCAGCCGGCGATATCTGTGCCGGTGTTGGATTCAAGGATATAAAAACAGGTGACACTTTATGTGCCATCAATAAGCCGATACTTCTTGAATCAATGGATTTCCCTGATCCGGTGATCGGAATTGCAATTGAACCCAAAACACAGGTGGATATTGACAAGCTATCGATCGCACTCAGTAAACTTGCTGAGGAGGATCCTACTTTCCAGGTAAAAACTGATCCCGACAGCGGTCAGACAGTCATCCATGGAATGGGTGAGCTGCACCTGGAAATTCTCATTGACAGGCTGAAGAGAGAATTTAAGGTTGAATGCAACCAGGGTGCTCCCCAGGTGGCATACAAGGAGGCACTTACATCCGGTGGCGAGTTCCGTGAAGTATTCAAGAAGCAGACCGGTGGCCGCGGTAAGTTTGCCGATATCATCTTCGATCTTATGCCGGCTGATAATGGCATAAGAGGACTTCAGTTTATAAATGAGGTGAAAGGTGGGAATGTTCCCAAAGAGTATATTCCTGCTGTTGAGAAAGGTTTTCGTGAGGCAATGGACAATGGTCCGCTTGCCGGCTTCCCGCTCGACAGCCTGAAGGTAGTACTCAAAGACGGTTCATCTCATCCGGTTGACTCTGATGCCCTGGCATTTGAGATCGCAGCCAAACAGGCTTTCAGGAAATTTGCCGGAAAATGCAATCCGATAATTCTTGAACCTGTAATGTCGACAGAAGTAGTTACTCCCGAAGAGTATGTTGGCGATGTTATAGGCGACTTCAACAGGAGAAGAGGCAGAGTGGAAGGGATGGAATCGAAAGCAGGCGCAAGGGTTATTAAGGCAAAAGTACCTCTGGCCGAGAAATTCGGTTATGTTACAGTACTCAGAACCCTTACCTCAGGAAGAGCAACTTCAACAATGGAGTTCTCTCATTATGAAAAGGTACCTGCAGAAATATCAAACAGGATTGTGGAAATTACAAAAGGAAAAATTCTTTAAAAGATGAGTCAGAAAATTCGCATTAAACTGAAATCTTACGATCATAACCTGGTGGATAAATCCGCCGAAAAGATTGTAAAAACAGTGAAATCTACTGGTGCTGTTGTCAGCGGTCCAATTCCACTGCCAACTCATAAAAAGATTTATACAGTGCTTCGTTCACCTTTCGTTAACAAGAAGGCAAGGGAACAGTTTGAGCTGTCATCATATAAAAGACTGCTCGATATTTACAG
>CAYLYN010000334.1:0-2891 GCA_964387565.1 uncultured Rikenellaceae bacterium
AAAAGAGATATATGAAAACAAGGGTCCCCGAAAGGGACCCTAATTTTTTTTAAAGTTATTCAGAATATGAAAGTTTCAATTCAGGGAGAGACAGGTTGTTTTCATGAGGTGGCGGCGCGTCAGTATTTTAATTATGATGAAATTGAGATCGTTCCGTGTTCAACATTCGACATTACTCTCAATAAGGTTCTCAGCGGTGAAGCTGACTATGCGGTCATGGCCATTGAGAATGCCAGATCGGGCAGTATTCTCCAGAATTACACTCTGATCCGCGAATCGGGAATGAAGATGCTTGGTGAACACAACCTTCGTATAGTTCAGAATCTCATGGCCTTACCTGGCCAGTCAATAGAAGATATACATGAGGTTCGCTCCCATCCTATCGCTCTTGCCCAGTGCATGGATTTTCTGAAACATCATCCTTCATGGATACTTATTGAAAGCGACGACACAGCCGGTAGTGCCAAAGAGATAAGTGAGGAAAATCTGAAAGGCGTGGCTGCAATAGCATCAAATGAAGCAGCCAGAATATACGGACTTGAAGTTATCGCTCCGGGAATTGAAACATATAAGCAGAACTATACAAGGTTTCTGGTTGTCGGACCTGAAGAGAGCGGAAACAGGGAGGGTAACAAAATATCTATATGTTTCTCAACCGGACACAAACCCGGATCACTGGCAAAGGTGCTGGTAAAGCTAGCTGACATGGGAATTAATTTATCAAAGATCCAGTCAGTTCCAAGGTTATACGGAGAATGGCAATATATGTTTTATTGCGACCTTGAAATGCCCAAGAATGTAAACTCTGAAATAATCAGGAGAATTCTGAGGGACCATACAAACGACCTGGAAATACTTGGTGTTTATTATAAAGGAGATATGCTATATGATAGTTAAACCGGCAAATCGGACCCAGTCTGTTCAGGAATATTATTTTTCAAAGAAGCTTGCACAGATTGACAGAATGAGAAAAGATGGAGCAGATGTCATAAATCTCGGCATCGGGAGCCCTGATCAGCCTCCCTCTGCTTCAACAATTGATGCCCTCATATCAGAGGCAAAAAAACCCGGGTCGCACGGATACCAGAGCTACAAGGGGATACCAGCCCTCAGAAAGGCTTTTTCAGAATGGTACAGGAAATATTTCAATGTAACACTTGACCCGGATACTGAAATCCTGCCTCTTATGGGCAGCAAGGAGGGCATAATGCATATCAGTATGGCATTTGTAAACCCCGGCGACGAGGTTCTTGTTCCTGACCCTGGATATCCCACCTATACATCAGTTACAAACCTTGTTGGAGGCATTGTAAAAAAATATGATCTGAGTGAAAAGAGTGGATGGATGCCGGATATCAAAGCACTTGAAAAAGGAGATCTGAGCAAGGTCAGGCTAATGTGGATCAATTATCCTCATATGCCTACCGGAACAAAAGGATCGATGGATCTTTACGAAAAGCTGGTAAGGTTTGGATCAGATCATTCTATTCTTATATGCAATGATAATCCATACAGTTTTATTCTTAATAGGCAATATCTCAGTATCCTTGCAGTTGAAGGAGCAAAAGAGATTGCTCTTGAACTCAATTCCCTCAGCAAATCGCAGAATATGGCCGGATGGAGAATTGGAATGGTAGCCGGTCATGGCAGCTATATAAATGAGGTACTTAAGGTAAAAAGTAATATGGATTCAGGTATGTTCCTGGGATTACAGTCAGCAGCCGTGGAAGCGCTGAACTGCCCTGAGTCATGGTACGAAATTGTCAACGAAGTATATTTAAAAAGACGCAAAGTGGTTGAGGAGATAATGGAGCTTCTTAAATGCAGCTATAGTAAGGATCAGGTCGGGCTCTTTTTGTGGGGAGCACTGCCAGGGAGTGTCAGATCATGTGAGGATTTTGTTGAAAATATTCTCCAGAAAGCCCACGTATTCATCACTCCGGGATTCATTTTCGGTGATAACGGAAACAGGTACATCAGGATTTCACTCTGCGCAACTGAGAGCAAGCTTGCTGAAGCCAAGGAGAGGTTGATGAAATTAGTAATTAAGTAACCGATAGCCGATAAAATATTTAAAGAAGATATAATACAAACTTACAAATGACAATAACAATAGTAGGAATAGGATTGATAGGCGGGTCTCTGGCAGTAGATCTCAGGAAGCGAAAATTCGCAGACACCATAATCGGAGTAGACTCCAGTGTTCACCATCAGAATATTGCAAAACTGACCGGACTTGTAGATGAGATAGAAACACTTGAAAATGCAGTTGAGAGAAGTGAACTGGTAATACTGTCAACACCGGTAAGTACAAACTGTAATATGCTCCCGTCTATCCTCGATATGATTGGAGGCACATCAAAAGTTGTGACCGACATGGGATCGACAAAAGTAAGCATGGCTGAAATCGCAAGAAATCACCCGGCAAGAGGCAGATACGTTGCTGCACATCCTATGGCCGGCACTGAATATTCAGGTCCCCTGGCAGCTATCGGAAAACTTTTTGATTATAAGAATGTTATAATATGCGATCGTGAACTTAGTGATATTGACGCTCTTATCAAAGTTGAAAGTATGCTGAATATCCTGAATATGAAAAAAGTGTATATGAATTCTGCTGAACACGATATACATGTTGCATATATCTCCCATATTTCACACATAACCTCCTTTTCCCTTGCCTTAAGTGTCCTGGAAAAGGAAAATGAAGAACAGAACATACTTACTCTCGCCGGCGGTGGATTTGAGAGTACCGTTCGTCTTGCAAAAAGTAACGGGGAGACCTGGGCGCCGATTTTCCTCGAGAATGCGGGGTACATTATTGAAGTGATGGATACCTACATCGAAAAAATGAATCAGTTTAAAAAAATGATAAAGGAAAAAGATCTTGA
>CAYLYN010000335.1:0-2886 GCA_964387565.1 uncultured Rikenellaceae bacterium
CAGAAAAACTCAAATAAAAAAGCCGTCTCAATTATATTATGAGACGGCCTCTTTTTTTGATATTTCCCTGAACAGTTATTTTAGTTTAAACAGACTGTCTTCCATTGGAACATCCACTTCGATCAAATCAAAAGTAATTGTCGCAGCCTCCATTCCATTTGCCATGGCCGTTGTTTTTTTTGGCATCATAACGCCCTTTGTATCAGTGTAATCAGTCATGTAAGAGTCAACGTTCATCGATGTCCCCATCTGTTCAACAGTGGTTGAGGTTTTAACAATTAGACCGGTCTTCTTGTCCAGAAACATATAAATGGGATTTCCGTTTTCAGGTGTGATTTTAAGTTTATTTGCAGGATTTCCGTTTACATCTTCAACGCCTTCACTTGTAACCTGGTTATTTTTATAATAAATCATGAGCTCATTCCTGAAAGCATTGTTATTCTGAACCTGTTTTAATTGTTCTCCTGTAAGCTCCACAGGCTCAGTTGAACCTGTCATTGGATTCATAGTATAACCTTTTTCACCATCAAATACTGACACCATGTCCAAGCCGTTAAAACTGTAGGTGACTTTTATTTTATTAGGGTTCTTCATGAACATTACCATTGGCATTTCCATGCCCATGGCAGACATTTTTCCGGTTATTTTAATAGTCTTGATGCTCGCAAGCTTATCAGAATGAATAGCAGCTGAATATTGTTTGACGATATCATCCAGCGATTGGGCATTAGTTATATACACTAAAGCCACAGCAGTTAACAGTAGAATTAGTTTTTTCATGTTTAAAATAATAAAATTGTTAAAATGAATTGATTGTATTGCGTATTGCACATAACTTATACAACAGATTTTCAAGCCCGGACAATTTTAACATGTTGGCCCCATCCGATTTAGCAACTGAAGGATCAGGGTGAGTCTCAATGAAGATACCATCAGCACCAACACTGATTGCAGCTTTGCCTATTGTCTCAATCATTTCAGGGCGGCCGCCTGATACTCCTGCTTCCTGATTTGGCTGCTGAAGCGAATGTGTTATGTCCATTATCACCGGCACCCCGATCTTTTGCATAACCGGTATGTTCCTGAAGTCCACAACAATGTCCTGATAACCAAACATGTTACCCCTGTCAGTAAGCATTATATTTGAATTTCCGGCATCTTTTACTTTTTCAACTGCAAAATTCATCGATGCACCTGAAAGGAACTGACCTTTCTTTATATTAATCCATTTGCCCGTTCTGGCAGCGGCTGCCAGAAGATCAGACTGACGGCAAAGAAAAGCAGGTATTTGTAATACGTCAACATATTCAGCAGCCATAGATGCTTCTTCAGGGTTATGAATATCGGTAATTACAGGTAAGTCGAAATGTTTCTTAACATCAGCAAGTATTTTAAGTGCTGTTAAATCTCCAATACCGGTAAATGAGTCTCCCTTTGACCTGTTTGCTTTCCTGTAGGATGATTTAAAAATCAGGGGTATTTTGTATTTTTCTGACAGGCTTTTGATCTTTTCGGCTGTCATAAATATAACTTCCTCACTTTCAACAACGCATGGACCGGCAATCAGTAAAAAATTTCCTGATTCAGTGTAATTCAGTCCGGGGATCTTTAAAGCAGCGTGTGACATTTGTTCACAAATTTAGAAAATTATTTATTATAATTATACAGGTTATTCCACATTGTTGAAATCCTTTTTCTGATCTCTTCTTCACGCAGATTGTTTCCGGGATCATAGAAAACAGATCCTTTTATTGTTTCCGGAAGAAAATTATCCTGGACAAAATTCCCTTCAAAACTATGTGCGTATTTATAGTCTTTTCCATAATCCAGTTCTTTCATAAGTTTAGTCGGTGCATTTCTGATATGGAGAGGAACAGGTAGATCGCCGTCTCGTCTGACAGCTTCAATGGCGCTGTCAATTGCAAGATATGCGGAATTGCTTTTTTGAGAAGTTGCCAGGTATATTGCAGTTTCGGACAGTATAATTCTTGACTCCGGCCATCCTATAACATTAATTGCTTCGAAGCACGACTGGGCAAGAAGAAGCGCATTGGGATTGGCAAGCCCGATATCTTCTGCCGCAAGGATTAGCATCCGACGGGCAATGAATTTTGGGTCCTCACCACCCTCGACCATCCGGGCAAGCCAGTAAACAGCAGCATTAGGATCGCTTCCCCTTATAGATTTTATGAAGGCAGAAATAATATCATAGTGCTGTTCTCCATTCTTATCATATATGACCAGATTCTTCTGAACCTGGTTTAAAACTTTCTCATTATCAACAATAATCTTGTCAGCGTCAGATTCATCAGCCTCGGAAGTGACAACGAGCTCCAGTGCATTGAGAAGTTTTCTGGCATCACCTCCGGATATTCTTAAAAGCGCCTCATATTCCTGTATCTCTATCTTCATGGCAGAGAGGTAACTGTCTTTTGTAATGGCCTTATTTAAAAGCCCTTTTAATTCGTCTTCTTCGAGGGGTTTCATTATATAAACCTGGCACCTTGAAAGGAGAGGAGAAATAACCTCAAATGAGGGGTTCTCCGTGGTAGCTCCGATCAGAGTTATAATCCCCTGCTCAACAGCACTAAGCAGGGAATCCTGCTGCGATTTGTTGAACCTGTGTATTTCATCAATAAAAAGGATAGGATTAGGCTGGTTGAAAAACTGCTGTTTTTTTGCCTTTTCAATTGTCTCCCTCACATCTTTTACTCCCGAATGCACTGCACTAAGATGAAAGAACGGCCTTTTCAGGGTGTTAGCAATTATATTTGCAAGGGTAGTTTTTCCCACTCCCGGCGGCCCCCATAATATAAATGAAGGGATGTTACCCGATTCAATAAGCTTCCTGAGTGCAGAATTCTTTCCTACGAGGTGATCCTGTCC
>CAYLYN010000336.1:0-2880 GCA_964387565.1 uncultured Rikenellaceae bacterium
GGTACTTATTGATGCACTTGAACTTGGTCCTTATTTTTTTGAAGTCATTGACAGGGATAATAAAGTCCTTCTATATTCACGTGGTTTTGGAAGCATATTCGGTGAATGGCAGACTATTCCCGAGGCAGGGGAGGTTTGGGGGACTTTTCATGAGTCTGTAAGATTTCCATGGCCTCTGAAACCTGTTACAGTAATTATAAAGAAACGCACCAGTGAAAATACATTCAGTACTGTATGGACTACAGACATTGATCCTGCTTCCAGAGAGGTAAATCCTGCGGAAAGGATGCATTCTGAAAAGGTATTTATAATCTCCGAAAATGGTCCTGCTGACAAAAAAGTGGATATGGTAATACTCGGCGACGGCTATACTGGCGAAGAGATGGAAAAATTCAGGAAAGATGCTTCAAGGCTGTCAGGTTTCCTTATGGGCAGCAAGCCTTTCGGCAACCACGCTTCAGATTTTAATATAAGGGCAATAGAAACACCTTCACCTGTATCAGGGGTTACCAAACCGCATCATGGTGTCTTTAAGAGGACCCCTTTATCTGTTCATTACAGCAGCTTTGATTCCGAAAGATATGCGCTGACATACGATAATAAAACTATCAGGGACATTGCATCAGGTGTACCTTATGATATAATGGTTATACTGATGAATGAAAGGACTTACGGGGGAGGTGGTATCTATAACCTTTATACAACAGTATCGAGCGATAACAATTTTGCTGAGTACATAATGATACATGAAATGGGTCACCATTTTGCGGCTCTTGCCGATGAATACTATACCTCCTCAGTGGCCTATGAGATACCCGAAATAACGGTTGAACCCTGGGAAACAAATATTACAGCACTTTTTAATAAAAATGATCTTAAATGGAATGACCTCCTGGAACCTGGAACACCTGTTCCGACACCGTGGAATAAGGATGAATTTGATAAAGCAGGATATGCTATTCAGAAGGAAAGAGATAGTATCAGAGCGGCAATGCTGCCGGAAAGTGTTATGGAAGATCTTTTCAGACGACAGATGAAGATTGAGGATGGATATTTTTCAAAAGAGCTTTATCGTGACCAGGTAGGAGCCTTTGAGGGAGCCGGATATATGTCAAAAGGATTGTATCGTCCTCAGATAGATTGTATAATGTACACACGACACCTTGAATTCTGCAGAGTATGCAGCCGGTCAATAGAAGATGTGATAAGTCAGTATGTAAAATAAGAGGCACACCATTCGGCAGGCTCAGGGTGAGGCGCACCCTTCGGCAAGCTCAGGGTGAGATGCAATGACTTATCAGTTAACAGGATGGAAGGTGATTAATGAAGGATTACAAAAGAGATGAGTATGATTAACAGTATATCTGATAACAGGACTTTTGAAAATATTGACTATTCAGGTACAGACCTGTCAGGAGGTGAATATGATAGCTGTACTTTTTCAAATTGTAATTTTTCTCAGTCCAATCTTACACAAACGGAATTTATAGATTGTGTTTTTTCAAACTGTGATTTTTCTCTTGTCAGGTTCAGTGAAACAACCCTGAGAGATGTAAGATTTAAAGAGTGTAAAATGGTAGGTACAGATTTCAGCTTATGTAAGGACCTTTTACTCTCTTTCTCCTTAGAAAAGTGTTCTCTTGATTACTCGTCATTTCAAAGGAAGAAAATCAGATCAACTAATTTCAGGGAATGTTCAATCAGGGAGGCAGACTTTTCAGAAGCTGACCTTAAAGGCTCAAAATTTGTCAACTGCAATCTTGAGAAGAGTATATTCAATAACTGTTTGCTTGAAGAGGTTGATTTCAGCTCATCGGAAAATTATTCTATCAATCCTGAGAGGAACAGGATAAATAAAGCCAGATTCTCATTGAGTGGATTACCTGGTCTCCTGGAAAAATACAATATCATTATTGAATAAATATGCTATATAACTTGTTTTTATAAAAAGCTTAACATTAATTTATTATGACAGATAAAAATAAACTTAAAAAGCCAATGATAGGTACCCTCCTGTCAATCAGCGCACCACAGGTTGCAGAGATAATTGCAATGGCAGGATTCGACTGGGTTTTTATTGATATGGAACATTCCGCAATGTCGCTTGAATCTGTTCAGAATGCAATTCAGATCATGGAAGGTAAAATTCTTACCATTGTCAGAGTGCCTGCAAATGATGAAGTGTGGATAAAACGGATACTCGACACTGGCTGCGATGGAATCCTTGTACCTATGGTGAATTCTGCTGATGAGGCAAAGCGTGTTGTACAGGCATCAAAATATCCGCCTCAGGGTCGCCGAAGTGTGGGACTTGCCCGGGCACACAAATACGGTGATACATTTAATGATTATATTGAAAATGCCAACAGGGATCTTGTTGTTATTATCCAGTGTGAGCATAAAGAGGCAGTAAGCAATATTGATGAAATATTGAAGGTGGACGGGATCGATTCAGTATTTATCGGACCTTACGATCTTTCAGCCAGCATGGGACTTACCGGTCAGGTCGGCCATCCGGAAGTTGTTGCCTCAATAAGGATGGTAAAAGACAAATGCAGAATGGCAGGAATGCCATACGGTATCTTCAGCTCAGGTATTGATGCTATTAAAAGTGAAATTAAGGAGGGTTGCACATTTCTTCTGGGCGGCGTTGATACCAGCTTTCTTCTCAACTCATTCCGGGATCAACTAAAAGCACTTAAAGAGGATTAAATCTCTACAATACCTCAAGCCCTACGGGCTATAGTTACCATTTATTAATAGTATAGTTGATTTGTAGTATCCATTATGAAATTAGGAACATCTTATTGAATACTATAATTAGAAAATGGGATATTTTGCCGCACTAATGTTTTTTTTAACATGATTATTTCTCCATTC
>CAYLYN010000337.1:0-2685 GCA_964387565.1 uncultured Rikenellaceae bacterium
AAAGATTACTGGGAATTAGGCGATGAAATAATTTTTAAGAAGATTGACGGGGTTGTTTTTAAGGAAGCCGGTTACATGGCTCCAATGAATGCTCCTGATACATTCCTTATTAATATTGCCAAGTTCAAGTCTCACCAGATGGGGATTACAGCCTCCATAAAGAATCTGCAGGGTATAACTGGCAGAAAGTTCCATCAGTTCTGCGGAGGTCATTTTGATATATTTAAATCATACGATAAACGTTATCACCAGTTCTTTCAGCCTGACTATATGGCGCATGTTGCAGAGCTGCACAAAAAACATGTTGCAGCCGGAATTCCAAGATGGGATACTGTTATGGACAGACCTCCGTATGGTGGCGGGCTGTTTATGGAACAGTGGGTACAGAGAATGCTCGATTCATTCAGTGTCACCCCAACAGGTATTAATATTGTAGAAGGTGTTTATGGACGTGATGGTGATGGCTTTGCCGGCGGACCTCATGATGGCAGAGCAAAAGACTATATGAGCAATAATATTATCTTCGGGAAAGATCCTTTCCGTGTTGATATAATTACACACTGGCTTGCAGGTCACGAACCAGGTAACTTCGGACTATTTCATATTGGGATAGAAAGAGGACTTTCAAACGTTCTCGATCCGGCCGATATACCTGTATATCTGTGGGAAGATGGAAAAGCAAGGAAAGTAAATCTTGATTCCTTAAAAAGAACACCTCTCGTTACTTATTACCTCAGAAGAAATACCAACGGACAGAATGAGGATAAATTCCATATGTGCGACGAACCATTTGATTATAATGCATGGAAGAGTGGTACTATTGCAAAGGTGGATACTCCATCTATTAAAGCTCTTGGTACTGATTCTAACGAAAAGGTAGTTATGGAGGTTTCAGTACCTGAAAAAGGAGATGTTTATGTTGATATACTTAACCGTCAGGGTGAGCTCGTATGGAGAATGCATGCTGATGACCTTGAACCCGGAACTCACCAGGTAGTATGGGATGGTTTCTCTTCTCCCGGATTGTATAATACTTATGTTAAAGGTATGGGATGGGATGCTGAGAGTGAAATGGTTATTTATACTTAAGAATGAAACGACGCGATTTTATTAAAGTATCATCAGCCGCGGGAGTATTAGGAATGGTGGGATCACGATTTAGTGCATCCGCCAGTCCATTTAGCAATTTAACAGATGGTTTTGATCTACATCCTTTTATTAAGGAGCATCCTGAAGCTGTTTTTATAAATCTTACCTCTGTAAAGGAGAAAACAGATAAGACTGCAATATATGATGCAGCTTTCAAGCTTGCAGGGGAAATGTTTGTAAGGACAAGTGGAGGTAAAGGTTATTCAAACAGTACTAAAATCACCTGCAAACCTAACTGGACATGTAGTACGGGAAGCAGGAAGGACCCTTATGCAAATATGGGTATAACCACAGATCTGAATTTTATTGAAGGCTACCTGAATGCAATAAAAGCTATTGGTCCACAGGAATTTTATCTTCGCGAATGTGCATGTGCATTTCTCTGGAAGACAAACGGATACCAGGAAATGGCTGACAGGAACAATTTCAATCTTAAAGACCTTTCTTCAAAGAATTACTGGGAACTTGGAGATGAAATAATTTTTAAAAAGGTTGATGGTGTTGTTTTCAGGGAGGTTGGATTTATGGCACCGATGACTGCACCTGATACATTCCTGATAAATATTGCCAAGTTTAAAGCGCACCAGATGGGAATTACCGGTGCAATTAAGAACCTTCAGGGTATTACTGGCAAGACCTTTCATTCCTATTGCGGTGGCAGTGTAGATATCTTTAAGACTTATGACAAAAGATACCACCAGTTCTTTCAACCTGATTACCTGGCCAGGATAGAGGAGTTGCATAAGAAACATGTTGAAGCAGGTTATCCAAGGTGGAACGAAAAAATGGACAGGCCTCCTTTCAACAGCGGATTCTGGATGGAGCAATGGGCCCAGAGAATGTGTGACTCCTACAGTGTTACACCAACAGGCATCAATATTGTTGAAGGTATTTATGGCCGTGATGGTGATGGTTTCCAGGGCGGGCCCCATGACGGGAAGGCAATGGATTTCATGAGCAACAATATTATATTCGGAAAAGATGCTTTCAGGGTTGATATTATCTCACACTGGCTGGCAGGTCACGAACCCGGAAACTTCGGCCTTTTCCATATCGGTATTGAAAGGGGGCTCTCAAATGTTCTTGATCCTTTCGATATTCCTGTATATCTCTGGAATGATGGAAAAGCGAAAAAGGTTAAACTTGATTCATTGAAAAGGACACCACTGTTGACTTACTATCTGCCCAGGAATACCGGGGGAGTTAATGAAGATAAATATCATATGGTTGATCAGCCATTTGATTATAAATCGTGGAAATCAGGAAAAATTTCACGAACAGAAGAACCTTCAATCAGGGCGATAGGAACAGATTCAACGGACAAAGTGGTTATGGAGGTAAATGTTCCTCAGAAAGGTGATGTTTACGTTGATATTCTAAATCGTCACGGTGAAGTTGTATGGCGCATGCATGCTGACGATCTGGAACCAGGTTCTCACCAGGTAGTCTGGGATGGGTTTTCTCAGCCCGGATTGTATAACATGTATGTTAAAGGCATGGGGTGGGATGCTGAGAGGGAGATGGTTATATATACTT
>CAYLYN010000338.1:0-2682 GCA_964387565.1 uncultured Rikenellaceae bacterium
GGTTGAAGAAACAACGATGAACAATGAGCAGGACAATTCTGAACTCAGGAAGTGGATCGAGTGGGCAAGACAAAAGATTGATTGGTATGACCCGTTAATCAATAATGCGGACGAAATATTTACCGAGAGAGATAAGACAGATATATTTCAGGACCTGATTCTAAGGCCGACTTCTTTACATTAGAGTCAAAGGCAGTCTTGATCTCATACTGCACTAAACCAAAAAGCCGTCTGATTTTTCGGCTGTTAATATCCTAGGGGGCATACCAGGTTCAATTAACGAAAAGAGCCTTAAAAGTTATTTGAGGGGAGATTTCAATTCTTACAGGGTCAAACTGTCGTAAATGTCAAGTATTTCCTTTTCACGCAGTCCCCAATAGCGTCGGGTTGTTGAAGGACTACTGTGACTGAAAAGCTCCATTAACAGTATAACAGCCTCGTTGGAATAGTTATTCAATCTCAATACTCTATTCCCCAATGTTTTACGAAACAGGTGAGATGAAATGTTGCCTTCAACTGGTATGTCGTACTTCTTGAAGATCTCCTTCAACCTGACATTCACATAACTTTGGTCGATTGGCTTGGTCGAGTACCTGTTGATGAAAATGTACTGGGATGAATCTGTTACACCCATTTTTCCTCTGATCCGATCAATAATTACACGCAGATCAGGATTGATCTTCATCCGACGAACCTTCTTTGTCTTTTTCTCTTGAATAGTCAGAATGTCTGAGCTTTCGAACTGACTGAACTTTAATTGAAGTAGGTCGCCAATTCGAAGTCCTGTGAAGCAGCCGATGGCAATTAAGAGACAAAACTTGAATTCATTGTCTCGCTCGAGTTTTGCAATCAATGAACGGAAATCATTCCAGTCCATTGACGAAGTTGTTGTTCTTTGACCCTGTAAGCTCATAATCTCCGATTTTAAAAATGGGCCGCAATGATACAGCTTTATCTTATACTTGCCGCGTGTTTTATCGAAACTATAAGCTGAAATTCAGCATATTACACTCAAAGAGGTATAAGGCGTTATGGTCCAATCAAAACCAGAAATTGAAGACCTCCGACTTCTGACATAAGTATAATATGATTAACAGCCAAGACCAATTTTATTACACTGGCTTTTCATCAGATCATTGGCCACTAGACGAAGTCTGGAAACCACATGTAACCCAATCGAAGATATACAACCCAAAATGAATCAATAAAATGAACTGTATACTGCTTCTGCCTGATAATCTTACCACACTACTTCGGAGTAAATTGACCACATCTGAGTAGGTCTTTTGAGAAAGCTTACTCAAGAACAAAAGTGGTTTAACAAATTCATTTTTTTAGTTCATTATTTCCATGTTTTTCTGTTTTCCCGTGTCCTTCTCATAGATTCTCATCTCAGTTCTATACGGTGAGCAGTGTGGACTATCTGATCCAGTATTGCATCGGCGACAGATTTCTCTCCGATGACCTCATGCCATCAATTAACAGGCAGCTGAGATGTTATAATCATTTAAGCTTTCTTATAAAGGTCCTCTACTACTTCCATCAATGCTGACCTGTTGGCATTGTCAAAAGGCAGAAGGCCGAAGTCATCTATAATTAGCAGGTCCTGTTGCTCTATCTTTAATATTTCTTTCAGATAGGATCCTTCCGCTTTGCTCATCTTTAGCCATGAGAAGAGCTCTTTAGAAAATGGTCTCTTTGCTCAGGCACCAGGTTATCAATTTGATCGTTTTTTGCATTTCAGCGGCTCATAAGCCCTCGGAGGCGGAAGAAGGCATCTTCTGTCCTAATACTATTTTTTTTAACTTTGAATTTGTTTAAGTAATTAAGTTACGTAATAAACGTAACATGAAAACTGGAAGTACGAATTCGTTCATTATGGGCGGGTATGCAGGCCCTGAATAGTTCTGTGACAGGGAGGATGAGACAAATATGCTTGCAGGTGCCGTTGACTCGCGGAGGAATATTACTCTGATTTCCCTCAGGAGGATGAGTAAAACGGGTTTGATCAGGCATCTGAAACACCATATTGGGGTAAGGAGGAAATTGTGCGCTGTAATCTATGCAGACCTTCCTCCAACGATGAACTGCGATGAGATGCTGAATGCTGTCCCGACAGCACTTTTCCGGGTAGGGCAGAAGGAAAGGAATCTCATGGAAAAAAGGTTTGGCCTGATGGGCTCACTGTGACCGAAACTGACAATAAACACTCTGACCGGAGATCCGGCTTTATAGCTGACTGTGGAGACGACACTCGGGAGTGTTAATTTTAGCACGAAATTTGACCCTGTACCATCAGTAACCTCCAAATAGAAATTACGATGAAAAAGTTGTACTATGTGTCCGTCATCCTGATGCTGCTGGCATTCTCCGCCACGGCATCGGCACAGAAGGTCTTCAGCGTGCAGTATGAGAACCAGGCGGATGTAAAGGTGTATGTGGTAAAATACGAGAACCAGGCCGACCTGAAGGTTTACAAGGTGGAATATGCCAACCAGGCCGGGGATAACGACGGCAAATGGTTTTTCTCCGAGTATGCCAACCAGGCAAAGAAGAAGATCTATTTTGTGGAGTACGAGAACCAGGCTGACCTGAAAATCTTTTTTGTGGAGTATGAGAACCAGGCAGGGTGGAGGAATAAGGAGAAGATCCACCTGATGTACTGACAGGGTAAGCTTACAG
>CAYLYN010000339.1:0-2601 GCA_964387565.1 uncultured Rikenellaceae bacterium
GGCTGCAATGTTTTCAGTTTACCAGACACATTACCGTTCACTACCTCTTTAACCAAAATTTCCAGGTAATCATCTTCATGACCACTGTAAATGGAATATGGACGGTCCTCATCACCAACAATTCCAACGATCACATGTTGACCCGGTTTGAAAATCATCCCGTTTCTCTCAAAACGCAAAATATATGCTGATCCGTCAAATACCCTTATGCTGATGACTTTGTGGAGTCCCATAATGAATAGAATAATTTGCAGAATGTTTAAGAATGGTGGTCAGGACAATACTTACTCTTCTACCAGCGGCAGATCAGGATCAGGTTTAACACCCTTATTATCTGTAAAGGGTTTCATGCGTGAGTAGTCAAGGTCACCCTGAAGGGGACTCTGGCCAACGTCATAACTCGGGATATTATCAAAATCGACCACCCCGCCCAGCATGCTTCTGGTTTTATTTTCCAGAATCCAGCGGGCTGGATGCCTTACATACTTTTTCATTACCGGAGCAGCTGTACCGACCATCCAGCAATTCTTGGGACAAATTTTCACAAGGTCTCTGACTCTTACTGCCTGCTCACTATACCATAACTCTTCAAAAGTGTCGTAGTCGTGGATATTACCCATGCTCTCCTTCCATATCCGGTCTTCAAGACCGTTGCAAGGATAAACCTCACCGTATGGCTCAATGAAATAGTTTTCCATCCCTGCTTCGCAGGGCAGCATTCTTTTCCCTCCACGTATGTAGTTGATAAGTCCGAGATTAAAAAATGCACGAGCCCAGCTTTTAGGATTGTTCTCCTTCAGTAATGCATCGATCAACTCCTCAAAGTGACTTATGACGACATCCTTATTCGTCACTTTATTGTCATCTTTATGAAAATAGTATGAATTATGAAAAGAAGCGGTGGCGAACTCCATTTTCAGTTCCTTTGACAGCCTGTAGAGCCAGAGCATGTCCTCCGAATTCTTATTTGATACAGTGATACCAAACCCGATATCCTTTATACCCATTTCACGTAGCTTGAGAAGAACCTTAAGTCCGTTATCGAAGCCTCCAGGCCGTCCCCTGAGATCATCATTGGCCTGCGATAATCCTTCTATGCTGACCCTGATCCCAATCTTCGGAAATTTTTTGGCTAGTTTTATTATTCTTTCATAATGCCAACCTGATGTTGAAATCACAACTCTCGGAGCCTTAGTAAATAAAACGGATACGATGTCTTCCAGATCACGCCTTTGAAATGGTTCGCCACCGGTCACATTGGCAAATTTCAGGGGCGATAATTTTTCCAGGTCCTTTGCTTTAATTTCCTTTTGTTCATCAGTTGGAAACTTCCAGATGTTACACATCTTGCAACGCATCTGACACCGGTACGTTGTGATGATCGATGCATCACTGGGAAGTGATAATTTATCTCTCTTCATACAATGGCCCCATTATGCTTATGATTCTTCCTTTCCAGTAAATTGCCGTAAAGTTGTATTAATCTTTTGTAATAATTATTGGCATTATAATTATTCTGCGCCTTTTGTGCTATTTCTTCGACTTTAAACTCCTCCGGCTTCTGCCATAAATATTTAATCTTTTCCTGCATATCACCGACATTGCCAGCTTCAAACAACATACCATTAAAGCCCGGAGTGATCAATTCCGGAATGCCTCCAATATCAGAACCCAGAACAGGTATACCCAGCGACAATGCTTCAAGTACTGTTAACGGATTATTCTCGTATACCTCAGAAGGCACAATCAAAAATCTTGATCCGGATAAAATGGAATTCAATTCATCTCCTGTCCTATAGCCCAAAAATTCTACATTTGGAAGCCTGTTTCCTGAAATGAGCACTTCCTCAAGAGGACCCGTTCCAATGATCTTTAGCTTCAGCTCAGGCAATCCTTCGGCAGCCCGCAATAATGTCTCAACACCCTTTTCTGAACTCAGCCTGCCAACATAGCAGTAATAATCCTTCTTTGCTTCTGCTCCCCTTTGATAATCTGATATGTCAATAAAGTTGTGCATCACTTCAATTTTAGAGGGATCAATACCTCCTGATATCATTTTACTCTTCAAGAAGCTACTGGGTGAAATAAACCGGTCAGTAACCCTGCTCAGCTTCGACAGGTTCCAAATACGAGCCTCCCAGTAAGCAACAAGACTGGCCGACAAATTGTTCTTGATACATTTTTTTCTTACTACACTCCACTTATTTTCAAGACAGGCTTCACAAGGCTTACCGTTATTTAGAAACAGATATGCCGGACATACAAGTTTGTAGTCATGAAGTGTCCACACAACAGGTATCCGGTGTCTGTGACAAACAACAGCAATTACAGGCGATAGCTGAGAGTGAATATTGTTCAGATGTACTATGTCAGGCTTAAAATCATGGATAAGGCGTGTGAAGTTCTGACGTACCTCAGATGCCCCGAAAGGCCTTACCAGTAATGAAATGAGGCTCCGGATGCTACGTTTGTTGAAATCAATATGGCTGGGGAAATACTCCGAATACCCTGAAGGAAGGTTGGATGGGTGGTGCATTGAGAAGACAGCCACATCATGACCCTTAGCTGTTAAGAGCTTTTCAAGTCCGATTGTATAAATAC
>CAYLYN010000340.1:0-2595 GCA_964387565.1 uncultured Rikenellaceae bacterium
AACCCGCGACCCTCAGCTTGGGAAGCTGATGCTCTACCACTGAGCTACTCCCGCAATATTTGAATGCAAATTTATATCAAAAAAATCCAGCAAACAATAAAAGGATCAAAATTACCGGCGCAAAAACTATTTTACAAATCCTTCTTTTCCCGTTTCATTTTGTTCTTTACCAGGGTATCAGGTATGGCGACCAGGGTAATACCGTTCTTAAATCCCATATTACCTGAATATTGCTTATCATAAGGATTATTCCAGTGCTCATGAACTCCAAGGCTTGGAATCGGTCTGCCCTTATTATCAGGATCATATACAATACCATCAGGCCAGTTATTTGAATCCGCTGCCTGATGTAGATGATCGTCAACTCCATACATATTCGGACCTTCCTCAAATACACTGTTTGACTCATCATGTTTATTCTTCCCGTTCCATTCATTTCTCAGAAAATCATAACAAACCGATTCAAGAGCTACCTGGTCCTGTGAGATGAAAATTGAATTGCTCCAGTCGTTATTAAAAGGCGCCATAAAATATTTTACCGGACCTCTTGTTTCATCAGCTCCTCCTCCGAAGAGACCGTCAATAACAAAGAGCATGGTATTCTGACCAAGGTAGCTGCTTCCCATAAGGTCAACAAGCACCCGGTATTTCCTGTATCCGCCATTTGAGGCTTTTCCGGCCTGCCTTGGTGATTCTTCCCACAGTGGAGCAATAAGTGCATAGTGAAGGTGACTTGCACTTCTCCTGGCATGAGATCCAAAGTGATTCTTTGAGGTGAGGCTGATGCCAGCTGAACCATGTGGTTTCAGACTGGCTACATTAATCATATAATCAGCCGCCACAATGACATCAAATAATTTGTCTTTCAATTTCTTATCTGAATAGAAAAGATAGTCCTCCTCAGTAGGTTTTATTAGGATCCTGCCAAACTGGTCTGAAAATTTGTCAACATACCTTACATCAGGAAATTCACTATGCCATACCTCATAATTATGTGCAAATATATGCGAAATTGGATCCCCGATATAGATATCCTCCTGCTTAACACCTGCATAATTCACAAGTTCCCTCAGTAACTCCAGAACTACATAGGGACCTGTTTCAGTGGCTCCTGTAAACCGGCCGCGTCTTTGTCCGGGCTTAATCTCAGAAGGAACAGCATAACCATTGTTCTGATCCTCCCTGGAGAGTGCCCAGGAGGCAGTACCCTGGTTAATCTTGATAAAAATACTTTCACCCTGCGTGTATCCCTTATTTTTTCCTTTCAAATTCTTATTATGCTGCCTGAAAAGTGCATTCCATGATTTTTTAAGATCTCCTGAACCTCCAAGTTTTTTAACTCCATCCGATACCATTCTGCTTACTACCAGACTGTTGGTATTGACAGGGGTGAAGAACCAGTCGTTATTTTCAAAAATATTTTTACAGTTTTCATTGGTTGCATCAGGATCCCAGGACCAGACAACAACACCGGGTTTTACACCTCTTCCTGTTCCGAAAGGTGAATTTGGACCATCCACAGGTCCTGTAAGCATATTATCCTGAGCTGAGGAAACCGATGTATCACTGGTTATATTAATCCCAGTAAATACAAATAATGAGATCAGAAGGATCACAGTCGAAAGAGATAGTCCCTTTCTTTTATCGCTACCTAATCTTTTTATAGCCAAAGATATACCTGTAAGGGAGAGAAGATATAGTACAAATCCAGACATGAAGGGTGCCACAGCTCTTACACATGGATATGCTGCCCTTGCAGGTTTAGGTATAACCCTGCCGAGGAACCAGAGTGTAGATGATATTCCCAATATTATAAAAACAAGTCTGTCCGGCAGTTTACTTTTATAAAGAAAATCCTTTGTTTTTCTGAACCAATCCTTATCAGCTGATGATTTCAATCTCTTCTCTTTACACATTATCATGATAATTAATAAGTTATGAATGCTTACATCATTTGCACCAAATCAAAGATTATCAATGCAAATTAGTCAGAAAACTGATTAGAAGGATCATTGTACTACTAAAATAAGTTAAATTGAAAAGGTATTCCATTCTTTGTGAAACTGATCAAGAAATATCTCGAGGAATAAATGTCGTTCATGTGCTATTCTCTTTCCGGTTTCAGTATTCATCATTTCTTTGAGCAGGAGAAGCTTATCATAGAAGTGTTTTATGGTCGACATTGAATTTTCATCAGCGACCGGACTATATATAATATTATTCCTGTATCCGCCATAATTGAATGCCCGCGCAATTCCTATTGCACCTATTGCATCAAGCCTGTCAGCATCCTGAATAATACACAGGAGCCTGTCATCCTTATTTACAGGTTTTTTACGACTGCTGAAGGATACATTTCTCATTATCCTGCATATATCAGAATTATAAGCTCCAAGGTCATTTTCACCAAGGAATCCGGCTACAATTTCGTAGCTTTGATCCTGATTGCCTTCATTGAATTTAGAATCAGCAAAATCATGAAAAAGTGCAGCAAGATCGACTAGGAAAGGATCTTCAAGATTTTCTTTTTCATTTATTAGCTTCGCGAGGTTCCTCACTCTTACTATATGCCACCAGTCATGTCCGCTGTCGTAT
>CAYLYN010000341.1:0-2570 GCA_964387565.1 uncultured Rikenellaceae bacterium
ACAATGATCTGAAAAGAGAGTGTGAAGTCGCAAAAAAATATAATGTTGCTTCTGTGTGTGTGAAACCTTATGCCGTAAAGCAGGCTGTCGAACTCCTTAAAGGATCTGACGTGCTGGTTGGATGTGTAATAGGTTTCCCTCATGGAAACAGTTCAACTGCAGTGAAAGTGTTCGAGACTGAACAGGCCTGTAATGATGGCGCTGTTGAGATTGATATGGTAATAAATATCGGCAAAGCTTTACAGGGCGACTGGAATTATGTTGAGAATGAGATTAAGCAGGTTACTGAAACATCTCATCGGAACAGGGCAATTGTAAAGGTCATCTTTGAAACCGACTTCGTAACAAAAGATGAGGACAAGATTAAGTTATGTGAAATATGCACCAAAGCCGGAGCTGACTTTGTAAAGACCTCAACCGGATTCGGTTATGTGAAGCAGCCTAACGGGGATTTCAATTACAAAGGTGCTACAGTACATGATATTGAACTTATGAGAAAGCACTCAGGTCCAAAGGTTCAGGTTAAATGTTCCGGAGGTGTACGTACACTTGATGACCTTCTTAAGATGAAAGAGGCGGGAGCAACCCGTTCAGGTGCTACTGCAACTGCGGTAATGCTTGAAGAGGCTAAGAAGAGATTCGGTGTATGATGAAAAAGGTTGACGATTTCCTGACAAAGCATAAACTGAAAGCCTCTGATATTTTTATGGAGGATCATGTGAAAATATTCACAGAAGATATGCTTTCTGGTCTTGAAGGCAGGCAAGATGCCCTACGCATGATCCCAACATATATTGAAGCAGAAAATGAATTTCTGACAGAAACACCCGTTCTGGCAATCGATGCAGGTGGCACCAACTTCAGGGCTGCACTTGTAACTGTGACAGCATCAGGCAATGTGGTGGAAAATGATACGGTAAACTACAAAATGCCGGGACTTGACGGGGAGATAAGTGCCAATGAGTTTTTCAGAACAGTTGCAGATTACATCAGGCCACTTGCTGAAAAAGTTGACAGGATTGGCTTTTGTTTCTCCTATCCCACTGAGATACTTCCCGATAAAGACGGACGGCTTATTCAGTTCTGCAAAGAGGTGCAGGCCGCCGAAGTTCACGGGCAGCTGATAGGAAAAAGGTTACTGGAAACACTGGGAACACAGGGAAAGAAGATTGTGCTTCTTAACGACACTGTGGCAACGCTTCTTGCGGGAAAGTCAGCATCTGCAGGCCGGCAATACGATTCATTCATCGGGTTCATCCTTGGAACAGGCACTAACACCTGCTATATTGAACAGAATAGCAAAATTCTGAAGAAAAGGGATCTGAAACAGGAGGGGAGCCAGATTATAAATATAGAATCCGGAGATTTCCGTAGACCTCCGCAGACAGATATTGATATTCAATTTTGTAATTCCACAGCTGATCCTGGCGGCTATAAGTTTGAAAAAATGTTCTCGGGAGGATATTTTGGAGGATTGACACTACATGTGCTTAAAACAGCGGCAAAAGAGGGTGTCTTCACAACAGCGACAGCAGAAGCGATAAACAGGTTAACTAATCTGCAGACCTGGGATGCCAATTCATATATCGCGAGGCAGATCTCACAGGGACACCCGATTGTCAATGTCATCAAAGAGTGCAATGATGCCGACAGTTGCAGACATATAATTGATGTGCTTGTCGACCGTGCAGCAAAACTGGTTGCGGGAAGCATGGCAGCAGTGATTCTCAAATGCGGAAAAGGAAAGAATCCTGAGAAGCCAATACTTATAACCATTGAAGGAACCACATTCTATAAGCTTCACAATTTCAGACCGCGGTTTGAGAGTTACCTTGATGACTATCTTACAGGTGACAGAAAGAGGTATATTGAATTTACGGAGGTTGATCAGTCAAGCCTTTTCGGGGCAGCTCTTGCCGGTCTCATTGATTAGGTTTATTTGAAGTCTGGTACAACTTCCCGGTTAAGTCTTGATGCACTTTTATTTGGTAATACTTTTTATAAGTAAATTGTCAAATTGCGTATGATGGAAACTGCACCCGATACCTGCCAGCCCATTCTGATATGTGGCATCAAGAAGTTCACAAATAAGCTTATCCTCTAAAAAAGCGCTTATCTTTTCACCTTTGCAGCTGATTTTGAGGTTTACCCGTCTTGTCCCTGGTTTTTGAGTAATTCCGGAGGCAAGTATCCTTAACGGGGTTGCAAGTTGCCATTTGCCATCAGAATAAAGCCTGAATGTATAGCCAACGGGATATGGTTTTCCAAAGGCATCCCAGGTTGAACCATTATAGCATCTTGCTGAAACCTGCATAAACATTAATAATGTGTCATTTACATTTTCAGTTGTCTCGGGGAAAGAGATATCACATGAGACCTCTGAATCATTCCAGTTCATATCCCCGATAATTGAATATGCATAAGTTGCCTCTGACCAGTCTATTCCTCTTCTTTCAATTTGCTGACCCAGAAATTGACCTCCTTTTCTATCTGATTCAACTTCAAAGGCTCCACCCTGGTCGCTCAGATATCTTGGGGTTGATCCTGGTGTAAATTCTTCAAAATCCTCG
>CAYLYN010000342.1:0-2541 GCA_964387565.1 uncultured Rikenellaceae bacterium
CCTCCTTCAAAAGGAGGGGAAACTTTAACCCGGCTATATCAATATAAAAAAACCTTTAAGTTGACGACTTTGCCCCAGGCCCCTTCAAGGAGGGGATCCTGAAGTAAAGGCCTTTATTTCATTATGCCTTTGCGCCATTGCGCCCCTGAGCCGTTATGCCGAGCTCCTGGGATAACTTGTAAAAACACTTCTCAGTTTCATCCTGAGAACACCCCATAGTGCTTCATTGAAGATACCTCCTGTCATTTTGGATGCGCCTAATTTTCTGTCAGTGAATATTATAGGGACTTCCACTATTTTGTATCCTAGTTTCCACGCAGTAAATTTCATTTCAATCTGAAATCCATATCCTACAGATTTGATTTGGTCAGGGTGTATATTCTCCAGGACCTCCCTGCGGTAACACTTGAATCCGGCCGTTGTATCCATCACTTTCATGCCTGTAATAATTCTTACATATATAGAGGCGAAGTACGACATCAGCACACGTGAAAGCGGCCAGTTAACCACATTTACTCCGCTGATATATCTTGATCCGATTGCCACATCAGCCCCTTTGTCATGACAGGCTTCATAAAGTCTGACAAGGTCATTAGGATCATGGGAGAAATCAGCATCCATCTCGTATATATAACTGTAGCCTCTTTCAAGAGCCCATTTAAATCCTGTTATATATGCTGTTCCCAGTCCCAGTTTACCTGGTCTTTCAATCAGGTAAAGATTAGGATTAGTTAACTGAAGTCTTTTTACAATATCAGCGGTAGCGTCAGGAGAGTTATCATCAATGATCAGTATATCAAAGGATACCGGGAGTTCAGAGACAGCCTTTATTAATGCTTCAATATTCTCTTCTTCTTTGTAAGTTGGGATGATAACCAGATTTGCCATGATGCTAAATATCTGCTAAAATAAGGAAATTACTTAAAATGTGTGAATAAAGGCTCTATTTTGATACATTTGCACTTCTGATTCTTGGTTATGCGTTTATTATCACTCCTTATTTTATTTTGTACACTTATCCCGCTGGAAAGTATTGCGCAGGATTTTACCTGGAAAGCCAGGCTTAATACCTTCTTTGATAATAATGAATTCGGAAAATCTGAGTATAAGGTTCCTCAAACAATGTCAGGTGTTCAGGTTGCCCCGGAGGCAGGCCTCCGCTGGGACTCCCTGCATAATATTTCAGCCGGTGTAAATTTACTGCATGAATTTGGCAGCAGGGATCAGGCTGACAAATTATATCTTACAGCATATTATGAATTCAACAGGTATCCGTACAGGTTTCTGATGGGCGCTTTCCCGAGGGATCATGTGCTGGATAATTACCCGAGGATTTTTTTCCAGGATTCGATAGGTTATTACAGGCCAAATATAAACGGGATTTTCTGGGAAATTAAATCTGAAGAGAATTATCTGAATCTGTGGCTTGACTGGACAAGCCAGATGTCTGAGACTGTTCGTGAGACATTTTTCATGGGAGTGTCAGGAAAGTATGCAAGAGGTATTTTCTATCTTCAGCATTTTGACTATATGTTCCATTTTGCAAAAACATCAGACCCTCTGTATAATGAGGCCCTACATGACAACGGACTCTTACTGACATCTGCAGGAATAAACCTTTCAGGCAAAACAGAGCTGGACATACTCGATATAAATGCCGGATGGGCTGCAGGAGCAGAGAGAGCCAGGGCTGACGATACCGGCTGGATAATCAATAACGGGTTGTTGATGGAGGTGAAGCTCGGTTTTAAGTTTATAAGTATTTTCAATACTCTGTATATTGGTGAAGGTCAGATGGCATTTTATAACGATCATTCTAACTATCTCTACTGGGGAGATCCAATATACAGGGCAGGTAATTATAACAGGACTGATTTAAAGGTCAGCTTTATCAGGAACAAAAGGGTAAATCTGGATCTTACATATTCTCTGCATTTTGCAGAAGGAAATGTTTATCATGAGCAGATACTAAAGGCCTCTATCAATCTTAATAATTTAAAGTAATTTAAATACTCCGTGGATTACTCCGTGTCACCCTGTGTACCTCCGTGGTCAATATTTAAAATAATAATTCCAGTATTATCAGAAATTATTCTTGCCACACCAGAACAGACATATAATAATATTGTATGATTGATAAATTGTTTATTCTGAAGTTTATTAAGTTCTGTGTTGTAGGGACAACAGGAATGGCGCTTGATTTTAGTGTCACATGGCTGCTGAAGGAGAAGGCAGGTATCAATAAGTATATTTCGAATTCAACAGGTTTTATTATTGCAGCCAGTTC
The DNA here is from genome assembly GCA_964387565.1 of uncultured Rikenellaceae bacterium. GTDB lineage: Bacteria > Bacteroidota > Bacteroidia > Bacteroidales > VadinHA17 > LD21. Next base: position 2,288 of record CAYLYN010000342.1, read on the forward strand.
TAACTATATCCTTAACAGGGTATGGACCTTTCAGAGTAAAGATCCTCATATAGCAGGTCAGTATTTGACTTTTGTGGTTATCTCTCTGATTGGCCTGGGTCTGAATAATCTTGTTATTTATATTTTACATGACAGGTTCAATTTCAACTTTTACCTGTCGAAGTTATTTGCGATTGTTGTTGTAACAATCTGGAATTTTCTGATGAATTTGATAATCACATTCAGGTAGTAAAAACTATTTTAAAATTATTCTC
>CAYLYN010000343.1:0-2524 GCA_964387565.1 uncultured Rikenellaceae bacterium
GGCGAAAACAGGGAGAAAAATACCGAAAGCAACCTTGGGCATTTCAGTAAGCTGGTTGACCATGTAATGAAAACACGGATAAACATCGATGGTGAAGAATTCCGTCTGACTGAAATACAGGATATTGACAAGCTCCCTGAACTCGGCTTCTTCTTCACGGTAAACAGGGTAAGGAGATCAGAGGTCAACAAGTACCTCGGTGAAGATGCCCGGTTGGGTGGCGACAGCAATATTGAAGGTCTTATGACCGGATCGATCGATCTTCTGTTCAGGCACAAAGGCAAATACTACATCATAGACTGGAAATCGAACCATCTTGGTAACACCCCGGAACTTTATGACCGTGAAGGGATGGAGCAGGCCATGACTGGCAGCAATTATCATCTGCAATACATGATATACACTGTTGCTGCTGTCCGCTGGCTAAAGACGCGGATTCCTGACTTTGATTATGAAAAGCATTTCGGAGGTGTGGCCTACATTTTTCTGCGCGGTGTGCGTCAGGGCACGGATAAGGGTATCTATACCGTGAGGCCGGATAAAGAGTTGATCGATGATCTCGATAAGGCCCTCAGTGGTGAACTTCAGGTTGAAACAAACTAAATAAAAAAAAAGAGATGAAACGTGAAAAAGTAAAATCCTCAACCCTGGCATCAGTGGGTTATGATGCAGAACAGAAATACCTCGATGTTGAATTTGTACAGGGCGGCCTATACAGATACTTTGATGTGCCCAGGTACAAATTCAAAAGATTGATGAAGTCTGAATCAAGGGGTAAATTCTTTATTGCTGAGATAAAAGACAATTATAGGTCAGACCGGATAAGTAAACTCGATTATATAACCCGGAGTCTTACCGACGGCCAGAAAAAATTGCTGTTAGAACATTTTAATTCGATTTACGAATGCAACGAGCTGGCTGAACATGAGTATAGGATAATCTACCTTGCATGGCTCTGGACAAACGGCTTTGTTTACCGCGAACAAAACGGGATGAGCAACATAGACAAGAAAACATCAGATCTGCCACTAAGTGCTTTTGAGATAAATTTTGAGGATGATGACAAAGGTGGGGTAAATCTTGATCTTACCTATAACTTTTACGGCTTAGATGAAATTATAAGTTTTATGAAATGGTAATTCTACAATGGTACATTTAATCATACGATGGTCTTGATCCCTTTGATTGACTCTATGGCAGCCTTGGCTCTGAACCAGCTGTAAATGTTCTTCCTGACTTATTCATCTGACATAAATTCTAGGGTTAATAAATTCCTATCTGCTTTTCTAGACCATCAACCAACTCGATAAAGAAGACACCTATTCAAAAGTATTGTCTAACAATTATCAAAATCCAGCTATTTTGTCTGGTGAAAACCATTTGTTTTCCTAGAGTCCTTAATTAGGCAGGAGCAATTGTGTTAATAAAACATCGTTCTTTCTCAGGGCTCTTTTTCATATCTTCGCGACATGACTGACAATCGCAATAAAGAAGCCAGGAGCTATAATATGAGTCGAATAAAGAGCTCAAATACAAGCCCTGAATTAATTGTGCGTAAATTTTTACATAAAAACGGATTCAGGTACAAAGTAAATGAAAATAGGCTGCCCGGAAAACCGGATATAGTCCTAGTCAAATATAGAACTGTGATTTTCGTCAATGGTTGTTTCTGGCATGGGCATGAAGATTGTCGGTATTTCAGCATGCCAAAAACAAGGACTGAATTCTGGGAAGAAAAAATAGAATACAATAGGTCAAGAGATGCAAGAAATATTTTACGTCTGGAATCAATGGGATGGAAAGTCCTTATTGTTTGGCAATGTCAACTGAAGGCAGACCAAATAGAAGCATTAAACAATATCAAAATGAAACTGCTAATAAATAGTGCAAAAAAAAATGAAAAGAAAGCCTATTAGAGTATTTGAGGGTTTTGCCGGATATGGAGGAGCCTGTTTCGGGCTGAAACGATCAGGGATTCCGTTTGAGGTAGTTGGCTATTCTGAGAACGACAAATTTGCTATAGAACTATTTGATAAAAATCATCCTGGAATCAGGAACTTTGGGGATATTACAAAAATATCACCGGAAGAGTTGCCGGATTTTGATCTTTTCACTGGGGGATTTCCTTGTCAACCATTTTCAAGTGCTGGCAAAGGATTAGGTGAGCTTGATATTAGGGGAACACTTTTCTATGATATTTTAAGAATATGTAAAGTAAAGAAACCGGAACATATTCTTCTTGAAAATGTAAAAGGCTTAACAACGGGACGTCACAGACCCACCTTTATGAAAATCCTTTCTGATCTAAAAGCATTAGGGTATCAAGTCCATCATGCAATTTTAAACTCGAAGGATTACGGGATCCCACAAAACAGAGAAAGGCTTTGGATATATGCGACCTTGACTCCTAGGTCAGAAAGTTGGGTTATCTCGCCAGAAAAAAGACCACTTACAAAATTCTTCAAAGATTATCTTGATGAGAATCCAGAGAAATCATTGTTTAAGAATAAGAGCCAGGTAGACA
>CAYLYN010000344.1:0-2477 GCA_964387565.1 uncultured Rikenellaceae bacterium
CAAATGTAGTAAACAATGATGCACCGGATGTGGTTATTGCTTCCGCAAGTTTAACAATTTGCGGAGAACTTCTGAAGATAAGCTCCGTTTTTGTTTCAGAATCAGGTTCCGGTTTATTCGTCAGTATCTCTCGAACCATTTTGGTTGTTATCCCTCTTTCGCCTGGAGCCTGTGACCTATCTATCGAAAAAATAATGAAAGGTGTGTCGCTGTTTCGAAGCAGATGATGAAACACCGCTAGTTCATTGAAATTGAACAGATGTGTTTCGTCAATAATGATGGAATCATATCCTTCAGTAACTTTGCGCCGCCTCCAAATTGGCGTGTCCAGACGTCCAAGACTCGACAGCACTATATCGTCTGTATCAAATACTCCTGATTGATTTAATTCAATCTGATAATCTTTATAAAGTGAATAGACAAAGCGTCTATCATTTTCGGTTATTGTAGGAAGGCAATATGAGAGCATCGGTAGTTTTAGATACGTATCCAAATTTTCAGAGGCTCGCCCCTTAATCATCACACCAATTTCATGCTGTAACATTTCAGCTATATATTCGCTATCTTCATTCTGAAAAAATGATTGGCACTCAGCAGAAAGGTATTTCATAGAACCTGAATCATTGGACAGTCGAATATTCACTGCATCACTCAAAATTAATTTTCGCAACTCCTTGGACTGTAATGCATCCTGATCAAGATACTGGGCGTTTGAGATGTCGCGTCTTCCAAGTAAATTGCCACACCATTGCTGAAGAGTGCAGAGTTCAATTGATTGATTTGAAGTAGAAGAATCCTTTCGATGAAAACCAGCTTCCCCCAAAGCATCAAATACAATCGATATTGCTATTCTTGTGGCTTCGCTATGCGATACGAATAGAACTCGGCACTCTTCATCAGAATTCTGGGCCTTTCGACAAAGGTAATTAGCACGGAGTATCAAAGAAAGTGTTTTTCCTGTTCCCGCTGGCCCTTCGACTCGTTGAGGACCCTTGGAATCAGATTCAACAAATCGTTTTTGTTCAATAGTCAAACGCGAAACCCACTGCTCATACGTTTGATACCGAATATTGAGGTGATTTGTATCTGATAATACAAGCGGATGATACCCTGAATCTGAAGGTGCTGACTCAATTGTTTGCATTACCGCTACAAGACTTGTACGGACACCCATAAGCTCTTCAAAGGCTCTTTTATAAAGAATCTCATGAATTGGTTTTGATATAATGTCTTCTTGAGTTCCCGCATCAAACGCAAATAGGTGTTTGGATTCGTGGCGCTTTTTTAAACGACGATCATCATAACCTCTTCGCATTACTACCCTAAAACTTGATTGTCTTGAAATTGGAAACGGGAAAATTACTCCATAATCTGCTGAGTTCATCCACTTTTCAGACGGCGCGAATTTGAGTCTATTCCAAACTTTTAATCCAAAGCGGCAAATTCGCTGAAACACATGAAGCACGTCCTCCACGGGCAAATTGTCTTGTACTGCTCCTGGCAATCTTTCAAATACTTCCGAATTAATAAGAAGATACCCAGTTACTGATCTCGATTGCAGGAGATATAAAGTGTCTTTCTTCCAGTTTGGAATAATGCGTGGCGAAATGGTTTTGATTGATTTATCTCCAGACAAGGCACCGCCAAGATTTAAACCAGTCTCAAACTGACAAGATTGATAAATACTGCTTTCAATACAATCTTTTAGAGCTGCTTCATCAATAAGGATAAGATGTGCCATGAATTAGAGTCCTTTCGCTATTTCAATATGTTTATCTATAACAGAGAGGTCCTGATCAACGAGTCCGATCCTTACAAAAAGGCTTGCAAACGATTGCATGAGGTGCTCAATGTCCGGTGAACGCAAGACTCCAGTAACCATACATATTGGTTCGTGATCGAACGTTAGAGCCCGCTGCAATAGGCTATATTTAGAAAAATCTTCTTTAAGAACACCGCCAACAATTAGCGACATTGCTTCGCTATCAATCGTTTGCATGTGACGAAGCAGCACAACGCCACCAGTTTTTGACTCTTTCGACAACACATCTAGTTGATTCAAGAAATAATATTCACCAAGTTTCTGTTGGATTAATTCTTTGGTGAGTTTTTCTACTATCTTGCAACCAGCTTTGATTATCGCTTCAGATTTTGTACATGGGTGACGTTCCATTCTAATAACCATTTCAGCCATTTCCAAATTGGCACAATCCGTAAGTAAAATCTGCAGTCTTTTTCCTTTTATCTCTTGATTCACAATATCCTGGAGAGGAAAGGTATGTAAAATATTATCAGACACCCCCTTTTGGCGTAACTCGTTTTCGATCTTTGCTCTTAGGTCGCTGCTAAGGCGCTTTGCTACCAAATAACACATCTCGGTTTTTACCCACGCATCGAAAGGAACTATGGGGAGATAATTAACAACGCTTTGTTTATCATGTTCCAAATCACATCTTGCAGTCATTACTATACCTGAA
>CAYLYN010000345.1:0-2454 GCA_964387565.1 uncultured Rikenellaceae bacterium
TCTTGAACAGCATTCTGGAATCCGCATATTTAAAGATGACTAAAAACACATGAAATTAAATTCAATTTGTATATCCTTTTTAAAAATTTTATCAGGAAATTCTTATTGATTTTTCAGTAATTCAGATGAGGCTTATTTGAAGGTTAGCCTTTATTTTACCTTCCTTAGATAGACTTAAATTAGCCTGTTCTTTTTAACCTTATTATCTATAAGCAATATGAATAAGAAACATAGTTATTCAGTTTACATATTTTTATTACTATTTCTTCTCTCTTGTGAGGAAAAACCAAAGCCTCCTGTAATTACCACTAATATAGTTACAGAGATCACCACGATATCGGCTGTTTCGGGAGGTAATATTACTGATGATGGTGGTGCACCTATAATATCAAAGGGAGTTTGCTGGAATACCTCGGAAAATCCTACTATTGATATTAATAAGACAACAGAAAGAGGAGAATCTCTTTCTTTTACAAGTAATATATCCCAACTTGAACCAAGCACCTCATATTTTGTGAGAGCCTATGCAGTCAACAGTGCTGGTACCAGTTATGGTAAATCAGTATCTTTTAAGACACTTGGAGATAAACCTGCTTCAAATTCACAAAATGCATCAAATATTCAATTGACAACGGCAACTTTAAATGGATTGGTAAATCCAAATTCATTAGAAACAACAGTTACATTTGAATATGGAACAACTACAAGTTACGGTAGTACGGTCATGGCACAGCAAAGTTCTCTATCCGGAGATACTGATGTCAATGTTTCTGTAGATTTAACCGAATTGAAACCTGGAACACTTTATCATTTCAGAATTAAAGCTGAAAACTCTCTTGGAATTACATATAGTTCTAATATGACATTCACTACTCTTGGCTCCGTTCCTTCACCAACAATAGAAGCAGCCACTAATATTCAGGTGTATTCAGCAACATTGAACGGTTCTGTAAATCCAAACTACTTATCATCAACTATTGAGTTTGAATGGGGAACAACTCTAGACTATGGAAATATAATTACTCCCAGTCAAAGTCCGGTTACTGGAAGCAACTCTGTTAATGTAAGTACAGATCTGTCAGGATTAGCCCCAGGAACAACTTATCATTTCAGAATTAACGCTACCAACGAATTAGGAACAACTAACAGTTATGATTTGACATTTAAGACGCTTGGAGATGTTCCCTCAGCCAAGACTGAGTCTGCTACAAATCTCCAGTATAATTCGGCCACTGTATCTGGTTCTGTTAATCCAAATTACCTTGCAACTACGGTCGTTATTGAATACGGCACCACCTTGAGTTACGGAAATACAATTTCAATTACCCAGAGTCCATTAAGCGGTAACAATAATGTTAATGTTAGTGCAGATCTATCCGGATTAAGTCAAGGGACAATATATCATATCAGAATAAGTGCAACAAATGAATTAGGAACTACAAAAAGTGACGATTTTACTTTTACTACATTAGAACCAATTACTGATGTTGATGGAAATGTTTATAATATAAAAACTATTGATACTCAAGTTTGGATGACTGAGAACCTTAAAACGACCAAATACAGTAATGGAGATGATATTGGTACTACGGTTCCAACAACATTGGATATTTCAAATGAGCTCTCCCCAAAATATCAATGGGCATATGAGGGGGATGAAAATAATGTACCAATATATGGAAGATTATATACCGGTTATGCTGCAAAAGACACACGAAATGTATGTCCTGTTGGATGGCATGTTCCAAGTGATGAAGAATGGACAATTCTAACGGATTATCTCATAAGCCTAGGTTATGGATTTGAAGGAAGTGGAGATGATATAGGAAAATCTATGGCATATACATTATTATGGAATTCTGATCCAACAGCGGGAAATGTTGGGAATGATATTGAAAGTAACAATCGGAGTGGTTTTTCAGCTGTTCCGGCTGGTATGCGATCAAATGATCAGGATGTTGATGGCATTTTTGTGAACCTTGGCTATTTTTGTTCCTTCTGGTCTTCAACTGAATTAACATCCACAATTTCATGGCAACGGATAATGTTTTATTCATCAAGTACTGTCAACCAGACATATAGTGGAGGAAAGCAGTCTGGAATTTCTATCCGATGTATAAAGGATTAGATTTGCTTCAAAACGATTTAACAGGTAAATAGGAGTTCGGGTTGCGCTCTTTGCGTTGCACCAGTATCTATAGGCTCAGGCGTGCAACACAAACTGCAACCATCACTGTTGATTAATGCTCGCCTGCATGCTGGCTACTCGCTAAAACAGCCTGCCAGGCTGTTTATTAACGCTCGGCCCTTCGCGGCGGCGAGTCGTTAGCAGATCTTGTCTACATAACGAAGATTAATGCCTCAGTGGAAAAGCCGGTGAAATTGACCACCCTTAGCCAGTAGAAATTGACCACCTCGTGCCGGAGCAAACTGACCACCCCTGGCCGGAGCAAA
>CAYLYN010000346.1:0-2435 GCA_964387565.1 uncultured Rikenellaceae bacterium
ACGTCATTGAGCACTGCGTGCTGTCATTTGTTGCTTCGCAACGTCATTGAGCACTACGTGCTGTCATTTGTTGCTTCGCAACGTCATTCATGGTCATTAATGAAACAACTTAATGACTACCCAATGACTACCCAATGACTACCCAATGACAACCTAATGACAACCTAATGACAACCTAATGACAACCTAATGACACCCTAATCACTACCTAATGACTAATGAATTACTCCACCAGTACCTTCCTCACCGCCCTGAACTTATCAAGACCCAGATTTAAGATATACATCCCGCTTGACTGTCCTGACAGATCGATCTGACTTTGGAAGTATTCAGTAGTCTTCTGGAATTTAATATTCAGGATCTTGCTTCCGTTTTGTGTGAAGATATCGATGATGAGTTCCCCGAAGACATTATTATTCATTTCGATTGTGAATAATCCTGTTGTGGGATTGGGATAAATCTTGACATTTTCAAAAGGATCAACGTCCTGAATGCCGGTAATTCCTGTAGGGATCCTCAGAGTATCACTAAATGAGAAACATCCTGCCTCATTGGCTACAGCCAGTCTGTAGAGTCCATAATTCTGACCTGCCAGATAGGAGCTTCCGGAAGCTCCGAGTATTATGGCACCATTATAATACCAGACATACCTGTCAGCCTTTGAATCTGTGGATAGCAACCATACTGTAGGACCTTTGGGAGTAATAACAGGCTTAGGCGGTGCCTCGGCAAATGTAATACCTGCTAAATTCCTTTCACTGGCACAGATGTCATACCGGGCCTCTAGATAGTAGTTACCTGATTCAATTACTTCAATTGAAGTAGAAGTGCTTATAGGTGTTTCATTCTTATACCACTGGTATGTATAGCCGGGAACGATGTTATCGACAGTAAGTACCGGGGGTGTTTCACCAAGACAATCATCAGGCTTATAAGTTCCCATATCGATATCAGGTTTAGCGGGTTTACCTATGACCTCGATTGAAACAGGATCTGCGGAAGCAGTACATCCGGCAAGATCGATCTCAACAAAATAGGATCCTGTTTCTGTTACATCTATTGTGTTTGTACTCAGACCGAGATCTGTGGTACCTTTTTTCCATGAGTAAGAATAACTTTCATTTACAGGGATACTAAGAGTAGCGCTTCCTCCGCTGCAGAACCTGGCATCACCCTTCAGGCTTATATTGCTTTTAACAGGCAAAGGTTTAACAATTACCGGGACAGGTGCTGCAGAGGCAGCTGCACAACCATTGGTGTTAGCCACCACCAGGTCATATGAACCACCTGATTTTGCCACATACAGGTTTGAATTAGTTCCCACTGACCCGCCGTTAAGCCTCCACTGATATGAATAGCCGGAAGTATTTGTCACGCTCAGCAAAACCGAATCGCCCTGACAGAAAGTGGTTGCTGAGGCAGCTGATATAGCAGGAGCGGAGGGTACTGTTAGAACATTAACAGTAACGTTCTCGGTTTTGACATAGCAATTGTTTGTGTTAATAATCTTTAATGAATAAATACCGGACGTATTTGCAGTTAGTGTATTCGATGAGGCGCCTGAAATGGCAGCGCCATTGTTTTCCCACTGGTATGTGTATCCTGCAGTAGATGTGACGCTTAGATCGACACTACCCCCCTGGCAGAATGATGTTGCCCCGCTGAGGTTAACAGTCGGCAGGGATGGATTTGAGTTGACTGTGATATCAACAGTGTTTGTTGAGTTAGCCGAGCAGCCTATATCATTTGCTACTGTAAGGGAGTATGTACCTGCACTTTTGGCGTTCAGCAGGTGTGAGTTTGTACCTATTGTCCCGCCGTTAAGCTTCCACTGGTAGTTATACCCTGATGTTGGAGTAATGCTGAGTTCAACAGAATCGCCCTGGCAGAATATCTGGGGACCTCCGGTACTTATCAGAGGAGCAGAGGGAGCAGCAGCTACTGTGACAGCGACATTCTCTGTTTTTGCGAAGCAGCTGTAGGAGTTTGTGACCCTGAGGGTGTAATTACCTGAAGCCTGTGCGATGAATGAGTTGTATATGGCACCTGTTATGCCTGAACCATTGTTTTCCCACTGGTATTCATAGCCAGGGGTTGTTGTAATACTTAGCTCCACGTTACCACCCTCGCAGAAGGCAGTAGGTCCGCTTATATTCACCGTAGGAACAGTCGGTTTGGGATTCACAGTAACGGCAATGGAGTTGGTTGCATCGACAGAGCAGAGAGAAGAGTTTGTAACTACGAGAGTATAGGTACCTGATGCAGTTGCAGTGAATGAATTTGAATTAGAGCCCACAGCACCGCCGTTTAGCTTCCACTGGTACGAGTATCCGGTAGTACCAGTAACACTTAACCCGACAGACTCACCATTGCAGAAGGTAACGGCGCCGTCAGCAGATATTGTAGGAGCAGTTGGAGAGGGCAGTACTGTAACA
>CAYLYN010000347.1:0-2427 GCA_964387565.1 uncultured Rikenellaceae bacterium
GATCCAGTTGTTCGCTATTTCGACAAAGGTGTGGCCAAAGCAACCTTTCCGCTTGCCACAAGTGAGACATACACCAACCAGCAGGGAGAAACAATAACCTCTACTGAATGGCATAATATAGTGCTGTGGCGATCGCTTGCTGAAGTCGCGGAAAAAACTGTAAAAAAAGGTGTTCAGGTATATATTGTTGGCAAAATAAAAACCCGCTCATATGTTGATAAGGATGGTGCAAATAAATATATTACAGAAATACTGGCAGATACCCTGATCGTTCTTGAGAAAAAACAATCCTCAGCAGGATTCGGTGCCACCTCTGAACAGGGAAGGGATGATATTAACGGGAGGGACCAGGTTAATGAACCATCGGGCTCTTATAATTCTGGCTCCAGGACCTCTCAGGTGAAAGATAGCACGGTTGACAGAAATGTTGAAAATAACGGCATAGCGGACAATGATCCCTTTACAGGTCAGAATGAAGACGACCTTCCATTCTAGCTTGTTTCATTAAATCAGCTTCAGTTGAAACCTGGATATCAAATTTTCACATCAGCCCTGGCAACAGGAATAGCACCTGCTTTTTCTGATCCTAAGATTATAATAGGATTTGGCTTTTTTATCCTCCTTCTGATAGCATCAGCCCTGATATCAGGATCCGAGGTTGCTTTCTTCTCTCTCAGACCCGATGATATTGAAAACCTGAAATCAGACAAAAGCAAGCAAGCAAGGAGTGTACTTACTTTATATAGTAATCCGGAAAAGCTTTTAAGCACAATCCTGGTAGCGAACAATACTATTAATATTGCCATAGTTTTGCTGGCAGCTTTTCTGAGCATGAAGCTCTTTGATTTCAGCGACAAGCCTGTTCTGGGTTTCATAATTAATATTGTCGTAATAACCTTCATCCTGCTTTTCTTCGGGGAGGTGATCCCTAAAGTTTATTCCAGCAGAGTACATATGAAGGTAGTCCTTCTTATGGCAGTTCCAATTACAATACTTGAAAGATTATTCAAACCACTGACATCACTTCTTATACTCTCAAGTTCTTTTGTAAAGAAGAGGACAGGTACACAGAGAAAAAACATAAGTATGGATGACATATCTGATGCTCTCGACCTGGCTTCTGAGGATATTGATGAAGATGAAAAAATACTTAAAGGAATTGTAAACTTCGGAAATATTAACGTGAGCGCAATAATGTGTCCTCGTATCGATGTCACTGCTCTTGATATCAGATCGGGATTCGATAAAGTTGTTCCTGTGATTGTGGAATCAGGATTCTCAAGGATCCCTGTATTCTCAGGCTCATTCGATTCGGTAAAGGGTATTCTCTATGCAAAGGATGTACTGCCATTTACCAATAATCCTCCAAATTTCAAGTGGCAATCTCTGCTCAGACCTCCTTATTTTGTTCCTGAAACAAAAAAAATAAATGACCTGCTTAAGGAATTCCAGACCAAAAAGATTCATATGGCAATAGTGATTGATGAATATGGAGGAACATCAGGCATAGTAACACTCGAAGATATTCTGGAAGAGATTGTGGGTGAGATAATTGATGAGAGCGACGATGATGAAGTGCTTTACAGAAAGATTGATGAAACATCGTATATTTTTGAAGGAAAAATATTGATTAATGACTTTTGCAAGGTATTAAATATTGATGAGGATTTCTTCGAGAATGTGAGGGGCGAGGCTGAAACCCTGGCCGGCTTAATACTGGAGCTTACAGGTGAGATTCCACAAAGAGGACTCTCAGTTGTCCTGCAGAATTTCAAGTTCAGTATAGAACTGGCTGACAGAAGAAGGATTAAAGAGATCAGGGTTGAAATAATAAATGAGGAACCGGATGCTGCTCAGAAATAGCTTTTTTATGGTTTCAATTCTTTTTGCATTTATTTCCGGATGCAGGGAGGTGCCGGTTCCAAAGCCGAGAGGACATTTCAGGATTGATATGCCTGAAAGGAACTATACCATTTTCAGTGGAAGAGAAAGCAGCAGGGATAATCTTCCCTTTATTTTTGAATATCCAGCATCAGGGAAGCTCTCCTTTGATGAAGAGTTTGAAAATGAAAAAGGATGGTTCAATATTGAATTTCCTGCCTATAAGGCTAAGTTATACCTCACTTATATGGACATCAATCATGATTTTGATGAACTTATGGAACAAACTTATAAAATGAATGTTAAAAATCATATATCAAAGGCAGATGCTATCAGCGAGAGATATTTCAGTGACGAGAAGAATAAAATTTATGGCATTTTATACGATCTCAAAGGAAATACAGCGACTGCTGTTCAGTTTTATATGACTGACAGTACCAGGCACTTCCTTAGAGGATCACTTTACTTTTCTTCGGCACCAGACGCTGATTCTATCGAACCTGTCATAGAATATTTCAGGGAAGATATAGTTAACCTGATTGAAAC
>CAYLYN010000348.1:0-2345 GCA_964387565.1 uncultured Rikenellaceae bacterium
ATGTCGGCAATGCGGCAACTTCGGCATGCGCGGACCGTTGTTTGCAATGTTTGCCGCAAAGGCAAGAAAGACAAAAGACAAGGAAGACAAGTTCGCGCCAAAGACAAAAATCGCCCCATCGTGGGGCTACAAAAAACAAGGGAAAAACATGAAAATTATTTTTTCTGGATTATTATTGATGCTTTTTTTATCGGGGTGTAGCCCCACGATTCCAAGGCAAACAATTGAATTAAATGTTGAAATTGGAAACTCTCTGAGGTCTATTAAAAAATCACATATTGAATTTGTAAACCTCTATTTCGACACAAAACTCAACCAACTTGACATATTAGCAGAAAATGCATTAAAAGGATATAAACTGGAAATAGCAGCAGGGCTTAAAACCGAAAACATTAAATTTGACTCATCTGTTGTTTCGGACATTATTGCTGACATAAACACAATCAACAAAGAAAAGGAAAAACAAAAAAACAATTTAATAAAGATAAAATCTATGGTCATAGATACTATTTTAAGTTGCTATGAGTCAATTGAAGACGCAAACAAAACAACAATATCTTTTTTAGCTACTTCATGTAATTTAGTTAATGAATCTAAAAGATCCATTGATGGTATTTTTGACAACAATAAACGTATCAATTCTTTTACTTCTGTACGATCTGAAATTGACAAATACATTTCAAGTATTAATGTAAAGAAAGAAAATAATGTTGAAAACATTAATAACAAAGTAAAAGAAATATTAAACAAAGCGAGGGAATGATGTCAGCATGGTCAGACATTAGAAAAAGAGCTACCGACAATGCCGTAAATGATATCTCTTCTGAGGCGTCAAAACTAATTGCCCTTACTCATGAACAAATAAAAAATGCAATCCCAGAAGGTATTGATCCATGCAAACTTACAGAATTAATGGAAGTTGTCTCGAATGCATCAATTGGAAATCAACAAAAGGCAGACAAAATTAGAACAGTTTCTGGATACGCAGAGATTGCCGTTAACCTATTATCGTATTTAAAACAATAAAGACAGCTCTACGCCCGTCCATGGGCTTCGAGCAAAGACAGGCGCGAACAAGAATGAAAAACCAAAGGCAGCGGCAAACACAGCAAACAACAAGGGTATGTTGGCTCAGGGCGGAAGACCGCCCTTCGACCCAAATTGCCAAAGTTTTTTGCGGTAAAGCCTTCGTGTCCATTCTCTCAAGGCGGTGTCCACTCGTTCGCATTCGCTCACTCGGGCACCGTCCTTTCGTTTATGGCACTACGGCACAATATAAGTTGGCAACTTCAACATACCCGACCGTTGTACGCAATACCGGCAGCAAGACAACAAAGGCAAGGAAGCGGGCGCAAAGACAACGGCCATCGTGGCCGCTAAACGTTGAAAAGAAAGCTAAATTCAATTCGGAAGGACTATTTTAATATGGCAAGCATCTCATCAAATTTACTAATAGGAATAATTGGTGGTGTTATTGCGTCAATGATCGTTGTTATTATTAGATCTTTTTGGCTCAGAATATTTATCCCTTGGTTTGAAGAACGTGTTTACAAGGACGCTAAAATCGAAGGCACATGGCATGCTATCTTCACCGAAACGGAAGATCTACGAGAAGAAATTGTCACTTTAGAAAGAATTGGACACAAGATATCAGGTTCAATATCATGCATCTCAGGTTATGACAAAGGGAAAAATTACAACATAAAAGGAACCTTTAAGAACCTATTATTAACCTTATCCTACAATTCTTCAGATAGAGTTAGCCTAGATAGAGGAAGCATGACTTTAATGTTGGTAAGAAACGGAGATATGTTATCCGGACATTCTTCATTCTATGAAGACATATCACATTCTGTCTGCAGTGCAAAAATATTATGGCATAGAGATCAAAATGATATTAATACGATTCGATCAAATTGTCTCGAAAATAAACATACAAAAAAGGCAAGAACTGATCTCAAGTCGGTAGTTCTTAAATCTCCTTTGGGAATAGCTACAGTTGAATCGTCTAGAGCAGCTGAAACTCCTTTAGCTGAACCATCTCAAGAACATTTAAGCACCGATCCTCAAAAAGAAAAACAAAATGAGAAAGACTAAATCAAACATACACTCACCGTCCATGGTTCGATTTAAAGCGCCCGCTAAATCATTAAAGGCAGCTGCCGGCACAGCGTACAACAACGGCATTGTGGTTCGGGGCGGAAGACCGCCCCTCTCCCAAATTGCCAAGGTTTTTGTCGGTAAAGCCTTCGTGTCCGTTCACCTGCGCCCTGTGTCCACTCACTCGCTACGCTCGTTCGGGCACAGTTCGCAGGTTCTCGGCACTCAGGCACAATATAAGTTGG
>CAYLYN010000349.1:0-2345 GCA_964387565.1 uncultured Rikenellaceae bacterium
ACCAAATCCCGGGAAGATAACAAGTCCCTCTCCCCCCGGGAGAGGGATTTAGGGTGAGGTAAAAAAAAAGAGGGATTTAGGGTGCGATGAATATAATTTAGAAGATTAACTTTAACTAATGTTTGCAATTTTCAGAAAGGAGATTAGTGGTTTTTTCAGCAGCCTGACCGGATATATTGTTATTTCAGTTTATCTGCTTGTCAATTCTTTGTTTATGTGGATATTCCCTGGCGAATGGAATATTTTTGACAATGGCTATGCCGGACTTGATACCCTGTTCTTCCTCTCTCCATGGATCTTTTTATTCCTGGTCCCTGCAGTTACAATGAGGATGTTTGCCGAGGAAAAGCGACTGGGGACAATTGAACTTATCTTCACACGACCTGTTACTGAGCGTGGAATTATATGGGGTAAGTACCTGGCTTCTGTTGTATTGGTTTTACTGGCATTGCTTCCGGGTTTAATTTATTATTATTCAGTATTTAAACTTGGCGAAATACCGGGCAATCTCGATAAAGGCGGGATACTCGGGGCTTATACAGGGCTCTTTTTTCTTGCCTCTATTTATGCCTCTGCCGGTATTTTTGCCTCTTCTCTGACTGATAACCAGGTTATTGCATTTATCCTTGCGGTTCTTTTATGTTTTATTCTATACATGGGTTTTGATTCAGCCGCATATCTGCCAGGATTGAAAAAAATTGATGAGACTATTATCAGACTGGGTATAAATGAACACTACAAATCTATAAGCAGGGGCGTCATCGACATCCGTGACCTGATATATTTTGTGAGTGTTGTTGTAATATTTAACGAATCCACAAGAATGGTTCTTTTATCACGTCACTGGAAAAAGAAATAGCTGTAAATGGAGAGCCGAAAAATAAACTCAAATTTCAGGGTAAAAAGCTGGACACAGTTTGTTCTCACAGTTGCAGTTATCGTAATGAGTGCATCAGTTTTCTCATCGTTCAATCTGAGGCTTGATCTTACAGAGGACAAAAGATACTCTCTTTCAGATCCGACCCTGGAGATTCTTGAAGGTTTGAATAATGACATTTATATCCAGGTATACCTTGACGGAGATATCCCGATACCACTTAAAAGGCTTAAAAGGTCGGTAGCAGAAACACTTGAAGAATTCAGGGTTGCTTCCGGAAGGAGAATTGATTATGAGTTCATAAACCCTTCTGATGAAGATGATATAAAAGAACGGGATAAGAAATATCAGTATCTTATGGCTAAAGGCCTTATTCCAATAAGGATACAGGCAACTGATGAGGAAGGTGGTTCGACGCAGAAGATAATTTTTCCCGGAATGCTTATAAATTCAAACGGGATTGAAGTTCCTGTAAATTTTCTTAGAAACAATCAGTCTGTTCCATATGAACAGAATATACTTCATTCTATTGAAGGGCTTGAATATGAACTGATACAAAATATCTCAACAATAACCGCAGATTCAATTTATAAGGTTGCTTTTATTGAGGGTCATGATGAACTGCCTGAGATCGAAACAGCTGATATTACGCTAAATCTCGCGAGGTTTTTTACTGTCGACAGGGGAGTAATCGGGGGAAGGCAGGGAGCTCTCGATGGTTATTCGGCTGTAATAATTGCAGGTCCTGAAAAGGAATTCAGCGAAGCAGATAAGCTGGTTTTAGACCAGTATATCATGAATGGAGGAAAGGTACTATGGCTGTTTGAGGAAGTCAGTGTTGCCACTGACAGCCTTGCTTCCGGTTCCACAATGGGTCTTTACCGTCCTCTCAATCTTGAGGATATGCTTTTCAGATATGGAGCAAGAGTAAATGCAGCAGTGGTCCAGGATCTGGAGTGTATGACAATCAGATTAATGGTAATGACTGGCGGAGTAAGGCAACAGGTGGTATCAGCTCCCTGGGTTTATTATCCGCTTCTCATTCCTGTCAGCGACCATCCTGTAACCAGGAACATTAACAGGGTGAAAAGTGAATTCTCTAATTATATCGATACAGTGGGGCTTGATCTTTCAATAAAGAAAAAAGTGCTTTTACATTCGTCTCAGTTTTCCCGGACACTTTCACCTCCATTGATGATCAGCCTGAAGGAGGCTGAGACTCTGCCTGATGAGGAAGTTTTCAATAAGAAGAATCTGCCTGTAGCAGTTCTTCTTGAAGGAGTATTTCCATCTGCATTTGTGAACCGTCCTGTTAATAAACTGGCAGGAGGCCAGGATTTTAAGTTCAGAACAGCAAGCAAGCCAACCAGGATGATCGTGGTTGCAGATGCCGATATTATAAGGAATGAAGTCAGGAGATCAGGCAATGAAGAGATTCCGCTTACTCTCGGGCTGGATAAATATACTG
>CAYLYN010000350.1:0-2275 GCA_964387565.1 uncultured Rikenellaceae bacterium
TGTAAAATGGATAAAAAGTAACAATTCCGGGATAGAAAAAATTGTTAAAGTCAAAGGCCACAGGAATCATTTCATATTCAAAAAGAATCCATCCGAGCTTATTAACTCCGATGGATTTGAAATGGTTATTCCGGATGATGCCGAAAATTGTATGATGGAAGAATATCTAATTGAATTTAAATTGAAAAAGGATCATTTAAATTATATTTCTGACCCTTATTTAAGGATTCCGCCAGAGGATTAATAAATTAATGCCACGAAATATTATCTCAGCTTTTTGTATTGCCTTTATTGCGGCAGTAAGTTCTCATTATATTATAATGGGTCAATCTACAGATAGTCTGGTGTATTTGCTTGATAATAATCTGGTTAAGGACGATGCTGAAAAATATAACCTTTTATGCAAGATAATCTCTGGTACAACTGATGCCGGGGAGAAAATAAAATATTGTGATCAGGCAATAAAACTTGCTGAGAAGTTAGAAATAATGCCTGACAGGCCTTATTTCTTCAAAGGTGAAGAATGCCTTAATGCAGGCAATCTTGCTTCAGCTCTGGAATGTTTTATCAAGGTGGCAAGTTATTACAAAACGAATGGTAATGATAAAGGGCTTGCACGGATATATACATATATAGCTGAAGTTTATAACCAGCAGAAAAATCATAATAATGAAATATATTATCTTCGGAATGCTATCGATCTTTATAAAAAGCGAAAGGATTCTGTTAACCTTGCTATTACTCTGACCAATCTTGGGTATGCTAATTACACCGTGGGTCGATATGATACAGCATTAGTCTTATATTCAGAAACAAAGAATTTGTTCATGAAACTGGGACATCTTAAAGGACAGGCATACTGTATCGGAAATTCAGGTCTGGTATTTTCAAAGCTTGAAGATTATGATAAGGCAGAAGATTATCTTCTCAGGGCAATAGAAATCCTTGACAAACAGGATGATGAACGTGCAGTTGCAGAATATATGATTGAATATGCAAATATTCTTATGCGCAAAGGGGAGATAAACAAATCCATTGAATGGGCAAGCCAGGGATTCAGGAGTGCAGTCAGAAATAACTATATTGAATTTATACGTAATGCATCAAATTCGCTTGCCAGACTCTATGGTATTTCCGGCAGGTATGACAGTGCTTATCATTATCTTTCACTCTATATAAGTGCCAACGACAGTATCAATAGTGTTGAAAAGATCCAGAAAATGGCAGATCTGCGCACTGAATTTGAAGTTGCTAAAAAACAAACGGAGGTGGAGCTGTTACAGAGGAATAAGTTGTTTCAGCGTATTGTAATTTTGGGATTAGGCATTATACTGTTGATGGCTATCGGACTTATTCTGGTTTATTATTTAAGCCTGAAACGATCAAGACTGCTAATGGCAGAACTTGATAAACGCCGGATATTAGTGGAAAATCAAAGCTCTGAGCTGAAGGAAAAGAATATCAGGATTATCAGGGCAAATGAAGAGCTGAAGGAATTATATGATATAACCAATAGTCAGAAAGAAGAAATAATCAGCAGTTTGAACTATGCACAGCGAATTCAGCAGGCTATTCTGCCTCCGGAAGCTTACATTACAGAGTTAATTAATGAAAATTTTGTATTCTATAAACCGAAAGAGATCGTAAGTGGAGATTTCTACTGGATCAGGCATATGAACCACTTTATCATTTTAGCAGTGGCAGATTGTACCGGTCACGGAGTTCCCGGGGCACTCATGAGCATGCTTGGCATAAGTTCCCTGAATGAAATAGTGCAGAGAAAAGAAATTACACAGGCTAATCAGATCCTTAATGAACTGCGCAGAGAAATAAAACATTCACTCCGTCAGACAGGCAGAAAGGAAGAATCACGAGATGGAATTGACATGGCTGTATGTGTTATAGATACGGAAAAGAGTTTGCTTCAGTATTCCGGAGCCTTTAGTCCGTTATATATAATCTGCAAAAATGATGGTGGAGCAGAAATAAAAGAGGTAAATCCTGATATGATGCCGGTAGGCGTTCACTTTTCGAGCGATGTTTCTTTTACAAATAATGAAATTCAGCTGGGGATTGGTGATACCATATACATTTCAACTGACGGTTTCATTGATCAGGTTGGCGGCAACAATAATGCGAGATTCGGTAAGAAGAATCTAAAAAAACTATTTTTGGACATCCACGATCAGCCACTATATGAACAAAGAACAATTCTCGAACAGACTCTGAAAGACTGGATGGGTGACCAGCCTCAGAGAGATGATATACTGGTTAT
>CAYLYN010000351.1:0-2253 GCA_964387565.1 uncultured Rikenellaceae bacterium
TGTTTCTGCTTGAAGTCAATAATATAATGTGGTTTGCCATCAATTTCAATAACTCCTGATATCATATAGTCATAGTATTCCATAGCATCCATTGTCAGTATGGATTCAGTGTTTTTAACAATATCAAGCTGTAGTACTGTTACAGGACCTCCCATTAGCTTGAATAAAATAGTATCCATTTTTTCAACATCAGCACTTTTTCTTCCTTTGTATATCCTGGTTCCATCAAAGCGAAGATCATTTGAATAAGGTGCTTTGAATATTTCAACAACTGCTTCACCTATTGAAACATAGCTTCTGTTTTTTCTGATAGTTTCGCGGTAAAATGCTGTCATAAGATTCGGAACAGCCTCATAGTTTTTATTAATATTGGTAATTGCCCTGTAAACAACAGCCTGGGGATCAACGGGTTTTACAATTATCTCCCTGATTGGAATTGGAGCTGATTCCATTTCAATCGTATTTTTTCCTCCATTTTCTTTCAGCGAACTGATTGGGATAGTAAGGTTTTTGTAGCCCAGGTAAGATATTTCCAGGTTTAAGGCTGAAGAGCTTACTTTAAGTGTAAATTCACCATCGATATTGGTCACAATGCCAACATTTGATTCCTTTACTGTAACAGAGGCAAATACCAGCGGAGTCCTTGTCTGTGAATCAATGATCTTACCTCTGATAGTAATAAGATCCTGGGGGTTTACTTTCTTTTTGCCGTATGAATTACCGGCTATTGCAGACTCCATGGTCAGTAAGGAGATCACCACGACTGCAACAAGTGAGAAGATTTTAAAAGTTTTCATGGCATTAATTTTTAATTTAATATTCTTTTATATGAAGAGATCTTGATCAGTTTTCTCGTTTCATATTAAAGACCGCCATGGTATATGTTTACCCTATGACTTTAATTCAAAATTTTTTATTATTTTACTTAAATTATTGCTGCAATAATGATCAGCTATCTGCAAAAGCCTCTTAATCTGATACTTTCAGGATCTTCCTGGGTAAGTAGTCTTATGAACCCCGGATGGACTGCTGTCAGGGGAATGCCAGTTTCAGTAAGCACAGAGCTGACAAATTTTTGTAACCTGAAGTGCCCTGAATGTAATTCAGGATCTGATTGTATGACAAGGCAGCGGGGATATATGGATATATCACTCTTCAGGAAGGTTATTGATGAATTAAGGCCTTATCTTTATAACGTCAATCTTTATTTTCAGGGTGAACCAATGATGCATCCTTTGTTTTTTGCTTTTATCGACCATTGCAAGGGAATTCATTCAACAGTTTCGACAAACGGACATTTTTTGTCTCCGGAAAATTCAGAAAAGATTGCTGCTTCAGGGTTGAATCTTCTGATAGTATCACTTGACGGTACCGATCAGGAGAGTTATTCAAAATACAGGATTGGCGGTAACTTTGACAGGGTTATTGATGGGCTGAAATCGGTATCTGAATGCAGGAAGCTAAATAAGTCAAAGCTGAAAATTGAGATACAGTTTTTAGTAAACAGGTTTAACCAGCATCAGATACCGGAGCTAAGAACTATTGCCAAGAGTACTGGAGCCTCTTTAAGGCTTAAGTCGATGCAGATAATTAATAGTGAAAAAACAGGTTACTGGCTCCCCGATAGCAGGAAATTCAGACGCTATGAGGAAATAAGTGGCAATTATTTCATTAAAAATGATCTGCCCGACAGGTGCGCCAGGCTATGGTTCAATCCGGTAATTACATGGGATGGTAAGGTTGTTCCGTGCTGCTTTGATAAGGATGCAGAGCATATCATGGGTGATCTGAACACAGATAGTTTCAGGGATATCTGGAACGGTCCAAGATACAGGGTTTTCAGAAAGGCTATTCTCAAAAACAGGAGTATGATTAATATTTGCAGAAACTGTACTGAAGGATTACGTGAAGCAAAATATTGAAATAGAAGGGAATTTTATAAATTCACAGGAAATTAATACAAGATCAAATGAAGACATTAAAGAGAATTCTGCTTGCGCTCCTGGCAATTGTTGCTGTTGCACTTATTACCGGTATTTTGTTTATTACTGGTATCAAAAGAGGTGCTCTTCCAAAGTATGACGGAGAACTCTTGCTTTCTTCACTTGAATCTCAGGTCACTGTTTACCGGGACGAAAGAGGAATGCCACATATATATGCTGAGAATGAGCATGATCTCTATTTTACAACCGGTTATATAATGGCCCAGGAACGGTTATGGCAGATGGACCTTATTCGTCGTGCCACAACCGG
>CAYLYN010000352.1:0-1969 GCA_964387565.1 uncultured Rikenellaceae bacterium
AGACGTCATCAGGAATTATGGGACTTCTCGACATGTTCTCGGGCGGAGCCTTCTCACAGGCCTCTATTTTTGCCCTTGGTATAATGCCCTATATCTCTGCTTCAATTGTTGTACAGCTCCTTGGTATAGTATTCCCCTATTTCCAGAAACTTCAGAAAGAGGGTGAAAGCGGACGAAGGAAGATGAATCAGTATACAAGGTATCTTACTGTGGCAATCCTGGTTCTTCAGGCCCCCACCTACCTTGTAAACCTTCATGCACAGCTTCCTCCGACAGCATTTATTATTTCGGGTACCTTCTTTACTGTTTCATCAGTTATTATACTGACAGCCGGAACAATGTTCGTGATGTGGCTGGGTGAGAGAATTACTGATAAAGGTATTGGTAACGGTATTTCACTTATAATAATGATAGGTATTATTGCCCGTCTGCCGGCGAACTTTATATTTGAGGCAGGTGCCAGAATGAACGGAGCTGGTGGTGCTGTAGCAATTATTGTGGAACTGATATTCATGTTTGTTGTGGTTCTTGGAACCATTCTGCTTGTGCAGGGTACGAGGAGAGTACCTGTACAGTATGCGAGAAGGATAGTTGGAAACAAACAATACGGAGGAGTAAGACAGTATATTCCTCTCAAAGTTAATGCTGCAGGTGTAATGCCTATCATTTTTGCACAGGCAATCATGATGCTTCCAATTATCATCGCAGGTTATTCAGATACAGGTTCAGGATTTGTTGTGGCATTCACCAATATGTACGGATTCTGGTATAATATGGTTACAGCTATTCTGATAATTGTATTTACATATTTTTATACAGCAATAACAATTAATCCTGTTCAGATGGCTGAGGATATGAAGAAAAACGGAGGTTTTATACCGGGGATCAAACCTGGCAGAAAAACCGTTGAATTTCTTGATTCCATAATGTCAAAAATCACTTTACCTGGATCAGTATTCCTGGCTATTGTTGCCATCCTTCCTTCTTTGGCAGTACAGGCTGGAGTTACACCTCAGTTCGCACAATTTTTTGGCGGAACAACGCTTCTCATTCTTGTAGGAGTTATCCTTGATACACTTCAGCAGATTGAAAGCCATTTGCTTATGCGTCATTATGATGGTCTGATGAAATCAGGCCGGATCAAAGGCAGATCCGGTGCTATTCAGTCAGTTTAAATATATTTCGTTCTTTGATGTTGTATTGTAAGACTGATGAAGAGGTTGGGTTTTTAAGAGAAAGCAATTTACTTGTGTCGCGGACTTTAGGCGAAATTGCTTCCCTGATAAAACCCGGGATTACCACTCTTTATCTCGACAGAATTGCTGAGGAATTTATCCGTGATAATGGCGCAATTCCGGGATTTAAAGGATATGGTGGTTTCCCCGCAACACTCTGCACATCTGTTAACGACGAAGTGGTTCACGGGATTCCATCGGAGTATGTGCTTAAGGAGGGTGATATTTTATCAGTCGACTGCGGAGTTATACTTAACGGGTGGTATGGCGACAGTGCTTACACATTTGCTGTTGGCTCAGTAAGTGAAGAGGTACAGCGCCTTCTTGATTATACGAGAGCTTCACTTGAGGATGGTGTTAAAGAGGCAGTTGCAGGTAACAGAGTGGGAGATATCTCTTTCGCAGTCCAGTCAAAGGCAGAAGGAGGAGGTTACTCTGTTGTCAGAGAACTGGTTGGTCATGGACTTGGCAGAAAACTGCATGAACAGCCTGAGGTTGCTAACTGGGGCAAAAAGGGAACCGGTCCGAAAATGGAAAAAGGCCTGGTGATTTGCATAGAGCCGATGATTAATGCAGGAAGAAAAGAGACTCTGCAGATGAGTGACGGCTGGACAATAAAAACAGCTGACGGTAAACCATCAGCACATTTTGAATATGCCGTGGCAGTTGACAGGGGAAAAGCAGATGTACTAACAACCTTCTCAATATATTCAAACGTTGTTAGTACATCTGCT
>CAYLYN010000352.1:1979-2252 GCA_964387565.1 uncultured Rikenellaceae bacterium
AAAAAGTGATTATATGGCTAAACAATCTTCAATAGAGCAGGACGGAACTATCATCGAGGCCCTTTCCAATGCAATGTTCAGGGTAGAACTCGAAAACGGACATGTGATTACTGCACATATCTCCGGTAAAATGAGGATGCACTATATAAAGATACTGCCAGGAGATAAGGTGAAGGTTGAAATGTCACCATATGATTTGACGAAAGGAAGAATAACATTCAGGTATAAATAAGAAACCCCGCTTGCGGGGTTCCATGTGACCTTTGAAAATAG
>CAYLYN010000353.1:0-2221 GCA_964387565.1 uncultured Rikenellaceae bacterium
GACTGCTTTTTTAGCAAATAACATTGCATTTGCAAAATAGGGAACATTCATCGTGTTTTTTTCTTTTTAATTTGTATTTTTAACTGCAATATAAAGCAAAAAGGGTTACACCCTTCAAATTAATTACCCGGATGCTCAGGCATCAACCAAAATTATTACAAAATGAACCAGGAAATTACCTTACTTTATGTAGATGATGAGCCGCTTAATTTAACGCTTTTTGAAATTAACTTTCGTAGGAAGTATAAGGTGCTTACCGCAGGCTCAGGTGCCGAAGGGCTGCAAAAACTGGAAGGTAACCGGGATATTATTGTAGTAATCAGTGATATGAAAATGCCCGGAATGAATGGCATCGAATTCATTAAAAAAGCCAAAGAACAGTATAATCACATTGCCTATTTTATTTTAACGGCTTTCGACATCAATAAAGAAATTAAGGAAGCCCTGGACCAGAAACTGATAAACCGCTACTTTAATAAACCGTTTAATATTAAGGAAATAGACGGGGCTATTCAGGAGTTTCTAAGAAGCCTATAACAGAAATAAGGTCAAAGTAAAATTTTAAAGGTACCCGGTTTAAGGTACCTTTTTTATTTTAATGCTCCAGGCTTAATTCCCCGCGTACCATTTATTCGTGAACCCGCCTGACCATCCGGGCAGGTACTCCGATGCTTACATCGAAATAAATGAAGTTCCTTTAGTGATATCCCGTCAACTTGCTGCGAAGTAGTTCATTTGTAGTACCTACCTGGTAGTAGGCTTAATTCACCACAAAAGACCGGGTGTGTTGCGTGCCCTTGTAACTTATTTTATAAAAATAAACCCCGGAACCCAGTCCTGCAATGTTAAAACGGTGGCGGTTAAACCCGGAACCGGATGGCTGATCATAAAGAACCGCCTTAATTTTTCCGTTCCCATCGAATAGGCTAATAGTTATCCGGGCTTCGTCCGGAATCAGGTATTCTACCACCAGGTAATCGTTGGCCGGGTTGGGATACGAGGGCAGCATTTTAAAGGCATCTTCCAAAGCCCGGCAGATTTCATTATTATCAGGAAACTCATCGGGATACACTGCATCGAAAGCATTCACGCAAACATGGCTCAACGGATGGTTTGCATCCAGCGGAAGCTGTGTGGCAAATTCATGCAGGTAGGTTTGTCCCGAATAGAGTGTGGTTTTTAATTCTTCGCGTAAGGGCTTACTTCCCGGAGTCTGCACTTGCAGCGTGATTTGTTCTAAATCGAGTGTTCCCTGGTTCTGCAATAAAGCCCGAACTTTAAGGTAACCCGATGTGGTTTCGGTACTTAGTTCCAATACCCGTAAGTCGACCCGGGGAACAATACCCCGAAGGTTTTCAAAGGAATAAGCCGGGCACCCTTCGGCCGATATGGCGCGGAGTTGCACGGTGTACGATCCGCTGTCAACAAAGGTGTGTTGCGGATGGGTTTCCGTTGAACCGGCTCCATCGCCAAAATCCCAGAGATAACCGACAGCTCCCAGCGACCGGTTGGTGAAGCTTACCAACAGGGGAACCGGTCCCTTAATAACGGAACTTTCAAAAAGGGCGGTGGGAAGCGGGTGCACTGTAAGCGAGGCTTCAACCGAGTCGGAACAGCCCAGCCCATCGCTTACCGAGAGATTTATTTGGTAGGTTCCGGGATAAGCAAACGAAACCGAAGGATTTTGACTGCGAATGGTTCCCAGGGAATCCACGTTCCACACCCATTCGGAAATAGTCCCCGAACTGCTCTCGCTTTGGTCGGTAAGCTCAACCGGTGTGTTTACACAGGTAATTGGCAAATTGAAACGGGCTATGGGATTTGCATTAACCACGATTGTTTTGCTAACTGTGCTGCTGCAACGGTTTGATGTTTGAGTGGTCTGCAAACTAACCTCATAGCTTCCGGTAGTGGCATAGGCTTTTTCCGGACTGCTCAGGTTGCTTTCCGAGCCATCGCCAAAATTCCAGTGGTATTCCAGCGGCAGGTTTAAGAAGCTGATGCTTTGGTCGCTAAACGCTACGGGTAAACCCTGACAAGTGGGGCCAAAGCTAAAATCGCTCAAGGGGCCCGGTTTTATATCGATGTTTTGCACCAGGGTATCGTAGCAACCCAGGTCGGAACACACTACCAGCTGAACCGGATAAGCCCCCGAAGCAGCAAAGGTAAACTCCGGATGGGTTGTTGTTTGGGTTGAGCCATCGGGAAAGGTCCATTGCCA
>CAYLYN010000354.1:0-2213 GCA_964387565.1 uncultured Rikenellaceae bacterium
AGGGCAGGGGCGAAAAAAGGAGAAAAATCAGGCCTATATCCAATCTGTCAACGTAGAATTACTATTCCTGAAGCAAGATTATTGTTGTAAAATAAATGAAGGATGTTTGTTAAATTAAACGATTAAGCATATATTGGCATTTGTTTTTTTGGAGGATGGAAAATATTTAGGATGTAAGAATTATTAGTGGCCACTCATAAAATAAATAAAAATGAAGAACAACTATCTTAATATATTAAACCTTGCAGCAGGAATTGTCATATTTGCTGTTTTAACCGGTTGTGCAGGCACTGCTGACAAAAATAAGAATCAGATGAATAAAAGCGAACTAAAAGGATCATTTGGCTATGATGTAAATTTCTTTGCCAGCCATAATATTAAAACAATTGAACTGAAAGATGAAAAATCAGGAGCATCTCTTCTTCTGGTTCCGGCATACCAGGGTAGAGTAATGACCAGCAGTGTGGCAGGGAATGAAGGTACAAGTTTCGGATGGATTAACTATAAATTTATTGAAGCCGGACAAAAAAGTAGTCAGTTCAATCCTTACGGTGGTGAGGAGAGGCTGTGGCTTGGACCTGAAGGTGGTCCCTTCTCAATATATTTCAGTCCTGGATCCGAACAGGAGTTTGTTAACTGGGTAGTACCCAGGGAAATTGATACAGAGCCGTTTGATGTGATTGAGCAAACAAATGTTAAGGCAAGTTTCAGAAAGAATTTTACACTTACCAACGCTTCAGGAACCTTGCTGGAAATCGGGATAGAAAGGACTGTCAGGCTTCTCAATTCTCCTGAATCAGAGAGTGCACTTGGACTGGCAATTGACAAATCACTTTCTTTTGTAGGTTATGAATCAGAGAATATACTGGTAAACAGAGGAAAGGAAGCATGGAATGAAAAAAGCGGAGCCCTTTCGATATGGATGCTGGCAATGTTTAATCCATCACCCTCAGGATTAGTGTTTATACCATTTAAAAAAGGAAGTGATTCTGACCTGGGAAAGGTTGTAAATGATGACTATTTCGGAAAGGTTCCGGCTGACAGACTCATTGTCAGGGATGGTATTCTGTTTTTCAGAACTGATGGTAAATACCGTAGCAAAATAGGAATTACACCAAGGCGGGCCCTTCCTTTCTGCGGAAGCTATGATCCCGGGAAGAAAGTACTGACCATACTATGGTATTCTGCTCCCGATAAACCTTCAAAATATGTCAACAGTAAATGGGGAAAGCAGGATGATCCTTTCAGTGGCGATGTTGTTAATTCATATAATGATGGTCCGGTTGACGACGGAAGTATAATGGGCCCTTTTTACGAGATCGAAAGCTCTTCTCCCGCAGCTATGCTTAAGCCGGGAGAAAGTATTACTCATTCACAGAGAATATTCCATATTACAGGTGATGAAGCATTGCTCAGCCTTATAACTGAAAAGCTCTTTGGACAGAAACTGACTGACATTGTCAGTGTTTTTTAATCTTTTATATCATGATAACACAATATAGAAGAATACAGAGTAGTAAGTCTCTTTTCAGGCTGGTGCCACATGAAATTGTATTTCTGCTAATCTTCTTGTTAAGTACTTCAGGTTGTGATAGATCTGAAGTTAAAAGGGAAACAGAAATATTGTGGGATAACTATGGCGTTCCTCATATTTTTGCAGGCAGTAATGAAGAAATGTATTATGCATTTGGAAAAGCTCAGATGAGCTGCCATGCAAACCTTATGCTTAAGCTTTATGCCCAGGCAAGAGGCAAGGCAGCCTCCTTTTTCGGAAGAGATTATCTGGAGTCAGACAAACTGATTAACCTGTATAAATTAGGAGAGCAGGCTGAGAAGGATTACAATAAACAAAATGACGAGTACAGGAAGTATCTTGATGCCTTTGTTAAAGGGATAAATGACTATGCAGCTGAAAATATGCAATCAATAGCTGGTGAATATTTAAAAGTACTGCCCGTAACAGCCCTGGATGTTATCGCTCATACAAAACGGATCATATGCCTTGAATTCCTTTCGATGGAAGATATTGGTACTGTGAAGAGATTAACAGATGCCGGATCCAATGCTATTGCTGTTGATTCAAAGCGATCATCCTCTGGTAATGCAATGCTTGTAACTAATCCTCATCTTCCATGGTCGGACTTTTTTTTATGGTTTGAAGCTCATCTATGCAGCAGGGATTTTAATATTTATGGTGTTGCCCTGGTTGGAAT
>CAYLYN010000355.1:0-490 GCA_964387565.1 uncultured Rikenellaceae bacterium
CAGAAATAAAGATCACAGAAAGATCGAATTCATTAAGAATTGTCCAGAATGCAGTACCACTCTGATAAGAAATGAAGGTGAATCAAACCATTTCTGCCCCAACTACCTGCATTGTCCTCCGCAGCTTAAAGGCAGGATTGAACATTTTATCAGCAGAAAAGCAATGGATATTGACGGGCTGGGAGAAGAAACAATTGATCTTTTATTCAATAATAATCTTATCAGAACATTCGCTGACCTTTATGATCTGAAAGCAGAACAGTTGACTCCTCTCGACAGAATCGGCGATAAATCTGCATCAAATATTATAAAAAGCATCCGTAAATCGATTGAAACGCCATACCAAAGGGTTCTATATGCTCTGGGTATAAGACATGTTGGAGAGACTGTAGCAAAGACTCTGGCTGGTATTTTTACCGATATTGACACACTAATGAATGCTAAACAGGAAGATCTTATAGTTGTAAATGAAATAGGACCTAAAATTGCC
>CAYLYN010000355.1:500-2192 GCA_964387565.1 uncultured Rikenellaceae bacterium
CGCAAGCATAATTTCATATTTCTCGGATCCTGAAAATCGCGAAATAATTGCAAGACTGAAAGAATCTGGAGTCCGCCTTAGTTATGAGAACAGAGTAATTAAGAGAGGACATAAACTTGAAGGAAAGACCATTGTAGTCTCGGGAATTTTTAAGAAGAAAAGCAGAGATGAATATAAGGAATTAATTGAAAGTAACGGTGGCAGAAATGGCACCTCTGTTACGAGTAATACTTCATTTATACTGGCAGGAGAGAACATGGGACAAGCAAAAAAGGAGAAAGCTGTCACGCTTAAAATCCCCCTGGTTGATGAGGATGAATTCCTTAAAATCATTGCTGAAGATTAATCATCCTGATGGATTATTTTCATAAAAAAAAGTTAGGTTTGCAATATGGAATTTTTTGGAAATCTTAGGCTCAGAATCGGTACGATAATCCTCAAAAAGAGGTTATCAAAGATTAGTCATAGGAGCAAGTACAAGAATTTCAAGGATGTAAGAAAGATTGGAATAGTATGGGATGCCTCGAAACACCAGGAGTTTCAGTCACTGGCCAGGTTTCATCAGGAAATGCTTGAGAGAAATATTGAAGTTAAAATTATCGGATTTCACAAGGGGAAACATTTGCCCGACCAGTATACTGCAATAAGATACCTCAGTTGTATAAAAAGTTCTGAAACGAACATATTTTATATACCTTTTTCTTCTGAAGTACAATCATTTACAGATTCTAATTTCGATGTTCTTCTTGACATTAATTTTGATAAGATCTTTCCGCTATTGTATATTACAGGATTATCAAAGGCTGCTCTGAAGGTTGGATTATTTGATCCTGAAGAAAATAATAATCCTTTTGATCTTATGATGGAAATTAAAAAACCTGTTAATGTTGAAGAATATTTAACTCAGGTCATCCAATATCTGGAAATGATCAAATCATGAACAATTTGAAACCGATTAACTACTAATAAGATGAAAAAATTCAGAGGAACCGGTGTAGCTATTGTAACGCCATTCAAAAATGACCTTAGTATTGATTTTGCTGCGCTGGGCAGGGTTGTTGAATATGTCATCGAAGGTGGTGTCAATTATATTGTCGCTCTCGGGACTACAGGTGAGTCTGCAACCATCACGAAAGACGAGAAAAAGGCAATCATCTCCTATGTTGCAGAAACAGTTGACAAAAGGGTACCACTTGTTGTTGGAGTGGGAGGAAATAATACTCAGGAGATTATTAATTCAATCAGACAGATGAACCTTAAGGGAGTTGACGGTATATTATCAGTAGCACCTTATTATAATAAACCGACTCAAAAAGGTCTTTTCCAGCATTTTAAGGCAATTGCTACGTGCAGTCCCCTTCCTATCATCTTATATAATGTGCCGGGAAGAACATCCTGCAATATAAGCGCTGATACCTGTCTTGAACTGGCACATGAATGTGATAATATAGTTGCAATAAAAGAGGCTTCAGGTGACATGACCCAGATTATGAAAATCATAAAGGGAAAACCTGAAAACTTCAATGTTATATCGGGAGATGATATGCTTACAATTCCTATTATTGCAATTGGAGGAACAGGTGTCATTTCTGTGCTGGCCAATGCTTTTCCCTCACAGTGCAGTGATATAGTAGGCAGTGCCTTAAAAAATAACTTCAAGATTTCCAGAGAGATCCAGTTCAGGTTCCTTGA
>CAYLYN010000356.1:0-2190 GCA_964387565.1 uncultured Rikenellaceae bacterium
CTGAATATGCCTTGATAACAGCATCCTGAACATCACCCGGAACCTGGGCATACTCTGCAAACTTCATTGAATACATGGCCCTGCCGCCGGTAATCGAACTCAATGCAGTTGAATATTTGTTCATCTCTGCAAGAGGAACCTTAGCCTTGATTACTTCAAAACGCTTCTCGCTTGACATTCCAAGCACCATTCCACGTCTTCCCTGAAGGTCGCTGATAACATCACCCATCCTGTCGGAAGGAACAAATATCTCAACATCATAAACCGGTTCAAGTATTTTGGGTCCTGCGTTCTTAAATGCTGTACTGAATGCATTCCTTCCTGCCAGGCGGAATGAAATCTCATTTGAATCTACCGGATGCATCTTGCCGTCATATACATAGACTCTTATATCGCGGGCATATGAGCCGGTAAGAGGACCAATTTCCATCTTTTCCATAATGCCTTTAAGGATTGCAGGCATGAACCTTGCATCGATTGATCCCCCGACAATACAGTTGCAGTACACAAGTTTACCTCCCCATGAAAGTGGTATCTCTTCCTTATCGCGCACAGATAACTTGATCTCCTTACCTGCGATCTTCATCATTGATACCTCTTTGGAACCCTCTTCATACGGTTCAATTATCATGTGGACTTCGCCAAACTGACCTGCTCCGCCCGATTGTTTCTTGTGGCGGTAATCAGCCTGTGCAGTCTTTGTGATTGTTTCACGATATGGTATCTTTGGTGCCAGGAAGTTTGTAGGAATCCTGTAAATATTGTCAAGGTGCCACTTCATGATATTAAGATGGTATTCGCCCTGCCCGTGAACAATGATCTGCTTAAGCTCCTTGGAGTATTCAATTTTAATTGTAGGATCTTCCAGATGGATCTTATTAAGTGATTCACCAAGTTTCTCATCATCACTTTCACTCTGAGCCTTTATTGCTGTCCTGAATTTAGGTTCAGGAAAAACTATCCCTTCATATTTCCATTCGTTACCGGGGGCATTAAGGGTATGTCCCATCTTTGTGTTCTTCAGTTTAACAAAGGCACCGATGTCACCAACATGTAATTCCGGAACCTTTGACCTGTTCTTGCCTGCACTTACATAAAGCTGGGAGAGTCTTTCTTTACTTCCGTTGCTTGTATTGACAACATCCAGGTTCTCTGAAATTTTACCGGATAGTACCCTGATGTAGTTAATCTCACCTATATGTTCTTCTATAGAGGATTTAAATACATAAACAGAAGCAGGTCCGGAAGGATTTGGCTTAACCTCGGCACCTTTGTTATTCTTAATGAAAGGCATATCTGTAATCGAAGGAGCTTCATTAACAATGAATTCCATTATTCTGTCAACACCGGTATTGTGCTTTGCCGAGCAACAGAGAACCGGGAAAAGGCCGCGGTTGATGATACCTTTGGAAATACCTTTCCTTATTTCTTCTTCGGAAAGAGTATCGTTGGCAAAGAATAATTCCATAAGTGATTCTTCGCTCTCAGCCGCCTTTTCAATGAGAGCACTATGTAATTCAGCAGCTCTGTCGGCCTGATCGGCAGGTATGTCAGCTACTTCTGCTTTTCCTCCATCTTTTGAATAGCGAAGCATTTTCATCTTAAGGACATCAATTATGGAGTCGAATCCTGTACCTTCGTTAACAGGATACTGGATGAGAGTAATATTGTTGCTCAGCCTCTCCTTCATCATCTCAACAGCTTTCTCAAAGTGAGATTTTTCGTGATCCAGCCCGTTTATAACAAGTATTACAGGTTTGTTATTTTTTTCAGCATGCCTGAAGTGGATTTCACTTCCAACCTCCACTCCATTCTGAACGTTAATGGTCATAACAGCTGCATCTGCTGCAAATAACGAGGAGATTACACCTCCGCTGAAGTCATCCAGACCAGGAGTATCCAGGATATTTATTTTCTTGTTCTGGAATTCAGTATAGAGAACTGTAGAAAATATTGAGTTTCCGTTTTCATGCTCAATAGGGCGATAGTCGGAAACTGTATTCTTTCCCTCTACTGTTCCTCTTCTTTCGATAACGCCACCATTAAAAAGCATTGCTTCGGCAAGCGTTGTCTTCCCTGACCCCGAGTTGCCTAAAAGGGCAATGTTTTTAATCTGGTCTGCCTGGAATGTTTTCATATTTTACCTGTTATTTTTTTGTTATACTATATATTATATACCAAGAATGAGGG
>CAYLYN010000357.1:0-2184 GCA_964387565.1 uncultured Rikenellaceae bacterium
CTCCTATTCCGACTATCCCTGCATCTGTGAAAACTTCGGTGATAACTGAAGTGGTCTGCCAGATAATTCCGTTATTATCGCCGTCTGTCCATAGTTCCTCGGGTTTCAGCTGGTATGAGAGCAGAGTTACCCTGATATCGGTTATTTTAATATTCTCTTTCCCGATCCCATAAAGTGGGGATAATGTACCTGACTTGCTTTCTTCTCTTGAGATGCAGCCAGTTAATCCTGCCATTGCAGTTGCTCCGGCAGCTGCTGCGGAGGATTTAAGGAAGGATCTTCTTGTTGAATTTTTCATCTTGTATCTAGGTTTTTAATTTAGCAAGGATTCAGTGGCAACCTGGAAACGATATAAATGTTATAAACGAATTTACCACTTTGTTTTTATTAATCAAAAGATGAAAGATATTGAAGATCTATCATTGATTGAAACCAATTAACCACAGAGGTCGCAAAGGAAGACACAAAGTCCCTAGAGCTATGTATTTCTTCATAATTCGTGTAACACTTTTTTTATATCTATATTTTAGGTTTTTAAATAGTCATTTAAACCCCCTTCCCAGCCTTCCCCCAAGGGGGAAGGGGTCTTTCCCCCCGTGGGGGGAAATTAAAAGGGGGGTGTTATATGATACAGAATGCATATTTTGTGTTAGAATAATTGAGAAGTATAAAATAGCTATCGGGAACAGAGAATTGAAATACAGTAATTTATCTTTGTGGCCTCTGTGTCTCCTTAGTGTTCTCTGTGGTTAAACGGGTTTTTAAGACAGACTGAAAGGTGTTAGTTTAGTATTGAGACGTATCTATGCAGGAAGTGGAGAGTGATCAGTATTTTGTCTTGGGTTTAACTACTTTGAATACTATTTCGGAATAATTATCCCTTTCATACAATATTCCAATTCTGCCGGATGAGAGAACAACAAGATCAGAATATGCAGCATAATTCCCTGATGCACCGGGATCAGGTGATCTGTCAATCAATTTTTTCTGAGTCCATGATTCCCCGTCATCATAACTGAATCGCAAAGTAAGGTTGTCTCTGTTTATTGTATCAGCAGGATTCGAAAAGGCAAGTACATTCCTGCCATTATATTTCGAATAATTTATGATACTGCCCTGGCATACAGGATCAGGCAGGGTCTTGTCATAATAGCAGTTTTTCCAGGTTTCTCCGCCGTCATCGCTTATCCCGACAATGCGTGCTCTTATATCTCCTTTCTGGTTCCTGGCATTTAAAATAAGCCTGTCGCCTGAGATTGCTGCTGCAGTTGCCTCGTTGCTGCCCGGAACAGGGAGAGTTTGCCCCAGTTTGAAACTCATGCCATGGTCATCCGTATAAAAAATGTGGGAAGCATAATCACTCCAGTCATTTAAGGGTTCTCCTGCCGAGTGGTTTGCTGCTATAACAATTCTTCCCTTATACTTTCCTTCCATGAACTGAAAAGCATGTCCGGGAGTATTAGCATATGAACGCCAGTCATCGGGGAAATTGTAGGCCTTATTAAGCTCTGGTTTATTAAGACGGTGGACACTTGCAGTTATGTTTACAGGATCAGACCAGGTGGTTCCCTTGTCAGCCGATGTGATATACCATACCTCACGATAACCATTTCCTTTGCGTACCTCTCCTTCATGGTTATTCCCGGTATTATAGAAAAGAAATACTCTGCCATCCGGATAATCGGGGTCTGTCAGATCAAAAACAGGAGCCGGATTACCCGCCTGGAGGGAGTCATAATCGACAACTGTTAACATCCGGTCCCAGGTATTCCCATTATCTGTGCTTCTCCGCAGTACTATGTTTATATCTCCGAAATCGCCACTGCCCTTAACCCTTCCTTCAGCAAATGCAAGTATTGTTCCGTCAGGGTGGCTTATAATGGCAGGAATCCTGTAGCTTTTATGGCCATCTGTCCCGGACACAAACACCTGAACAGCAGGCTTTTCAGAGCATGAGAACTGAATCATAATAATAAAAGAGAACAGAATAATTTGCTTTTTCATGAATAATCCTCCTGTAACTTTATATCCGGAACCGTAAGGCATAATCCTTTAAAACATCCCCCTAACCCATAGCTATCAACCCAAGGAAGGCTTGTTACAAGCAATAATGTAATTAGTTTCCCCTCCTTTTGAAGGAGGGGTGGCCCGCTCTGGCAACAGAGCGGGACGGGGTGGTTGATT
>CAYLYN010000358.1:0-2150 GCA_964387565.1 uncultured Rikenellaceae bacterium
CCTTCAAAAGGAGGGGAAACTTTAACCCGGCTATTTCAATATAAAAAGACCCTTAGGTCGACGGCTATGCCCCCAACTCCACCTTCGGCAAGCTCAGGGCAAGCCCAGGGGGGGGCTTAAAGCATATACTTTATTTATGACTTTTATCTATAAATCACCATATATCTCCTCAGAAGTACTGATTGGCACTGTGCCACTGGGAGGTTCCAATCCCATCAGGATTCAGTCAATGACCAGTACGGATACTCTTGATACAAAGGCATCAGTTGCACAGTGCATCAGGATAATTGAAGCAGGAGCAGATTATGTCAGGCTTACAGCTCAGGGCATAAGAGAGGCTGAAAACCTAGCAGTTATAAGGAAGGAGCTGAGAAGAGCAGGATTTGACACACCTCTTATTGCAGATATTCATTTTAATCCTGCTGCCGCGGAAACAGCAGCCCGTTTAGTTGAAAAAGTAAGGATAAATCCGGGTAATTATGTTGATAAAAGAGCTTCATTTGAAGCCCGGGAGCTGAATGAAAAAGAATATAATGAAGAAATAGAAAGGATTCATTCAAAACTTCTGCCACTTATAGAGATCTGCAGGAATAACAGGACAGCTATCAGAGTCGGTATAAATCACGGATCCTTATCAGACAGGATCATGACACGTTACGGAAATACCCCGGCAGGCATGGTGGCATCTGCAATGGAGTTTATAAGGATCTTCCGGGCTGAAAACTTCAACAATCTTGTCCTATCCATGAAATCCTCCGACACTGCTGTTATGATAGAAGCAACCCGGGAACTGGTTGGCACTATGCAGAAAGAGGGAATGTCATACCCTCTCCACCTGGGAGTAACAGAAGCCGGGGAGGGCGTGGACGGACGGATCCGGTCCTCAGCCGGAATTGGCGCACTCCTCTCAGAAGGGATCGGCGATACTATAAGAGTTTCATTGTCAGAAAGCCCTGAAGAGGAAATCCCGGTTGCCAGGAAACTTGCAGAATACTATCCCAGAGGTTTTGCTGCATATAAACCGGTTATACAGGATGAATATAAAATCCCCTCAGGAAAGCCTGAAATCTTTAGAAAGGTTAACGGTCCCCTGGTAATTTCCAATATGACCTCATACCCTTCTGTCGTCGCTGAATCATATTCTGACGCCGGATTCAATGTAGTAAAAGAGACAAATGAAGTCAGACGAACCGACAGCTCTGCAGATCTTGTCATGGCTTCCGGATTTCCGAAGATGCTGCCTGTTGAGGTCTCTTTAGTGCTGCCATATAAAAAATGGTTCGAATACAGGGATGACCCAAGAATCTTTCCACTTTTCTCGCCTGAAACATATCATGAGAATACAGTCAGGTCCGATAAGCTTAATATTTTGCTTACCGGATCACATTTCGACATAAGGTATCTTAAGAAACCGGATCCCTCAGTAATAAGTGTAATTTTTACATTTAATCCCGAAACAGAAAGATATGCTCCTGACAAATTTCTCAGCAGTCTGGCCGAAAACGGATTGAGCTATCACATTATACTTAATCCCGTATTCAGGGAAACCAATACTGAAGACCTTCATATTAAGGCTGCAGCTCTCCTTGGAAGGTATCTGAACGACAGGCTGGTTTCAGGTATTTGCCTGGTAAATATTGGTGAAATTAGTTTCAGGGAAGTAACTTCACTTGCTTTCTCCATCCTGCAGTGTACTGAAACGCGAATAACCAGGACCATGTACCTATCATGCCCGACATGCGGGAGGACAAAATTCAATCTACAGGAATCGGTCAGGAAAGTAAAAGAGGCTACTGGTCACCTGAAGGGTCTGAAGATAGCTGTAATGGGATGTATTGTGAACGGTCCTGGTGAAATGGCCGGAGCTGATTACGGATATGTTGGAGCAGCGAATGGTAAGGTACATATTTACAGGGGTACAGAGCCTGTACTGAAAAATATTCCGGAAAAAGATGCTGTGGAGGAATTACTGAAGCTGATTGAGGAGGATAAGCATAACTGAAAACCTCTACTTTCGACAGCATGAACCTACTCTTCAAATCCTTAGCCGTTATCCTAAGAAAATTATTTTAAATGAGGAGAGTTGAATAAGTTTCCCCTCCTTTTGAAGGAGGGGTGGCTACGCGGAGCGGAGCCGGGGTGGTTGATTT
>CAYLYN010000359.1:0-2140 GCA_964387565.1 uncultured Rikenellaceae bacterium
CGTTGATTTTGTTTCCTGTCTGGGGATCTTTACTGATACCCACCATTGTTTCTTACTACGTTTTAGGTTTCTCAGTCTACTGGCTTTACCGCTCAATCACGATGGCCATTCTGTCCCTGGCCGCCTTTTTCCGCATCAAGGCAAGACAACGCTACAACTGGCTCAAAGACGCCAGTCAGCTTGAACATTTCGACAAGGTAAATCACATCATTGTGGTGCCAACTTACAAAGAACCAATTACCACGCTCGAACGCACTCTCGAGGGCTTATTGGCTCAGACTTTTCCATTGAAACGCCTGCATATTATGTTGTCGTTTGAGGAGCGCGAGGGTCAAGAGGCCATTGATAAAGCGCGTCAGTTGCAAGCCAAATATGGTCAAAAATTTGGCCACCTTTGGGATACACTTCACCCGGATATTGAGGGTGAAGTTAAAGGTAAGTCGTCTAATACTTCCTGGGGTGCCAAAGAAGCTAAAAAACTGCTGATTGAGGAAGCTGGCGTTGATATTAATTACACGACGATTACATCAGAAGACGCAGACGTTATTTTTGATCCTCAGTATTTTTCCTCTCTTACCTACGAATTTTTGTCTAATGAAAAACGCTACAACCGTATTTGGCAGGGTTCTATCAGGTTTTACAATAATATCTGGAAAGTGCCAGCGCCAATCCGAGTTTTGGCTTCAATATTCTCGGTTACTCAAATGTATATTTTGATGCGTCGTGATCGTCTGGTTAATTTTTCCTCCTACTCTACTTCTCTTCGCCTAGTTGATCAGATCGGCTACTGGGATACAGATGTAATTCCGGAAGATTACCGCCTGTTTTTTAAGGCTTATTTTGCCTTGGAGGGAGACTTGGAAGTCGATCCAATTTACTTGCCTCTTAATGCCGATGCCGCTGAGTCTCATGGCTGGTGGCCGAGCATGAAAAACCAATATGAGCAAGTTAAGCGCTGGGCTTGGGGTGTTTCTGATGATGCCTACATTATTCGCAACTTTATTCTGGCTGAGAATATTCCTTTTTGGGACAAATTAATCCGCACTTTCAAGACAGTGGAAGACCACTTTTTATGGCCGGTGAACTGGTTTGCCATTACCCTGGGTGCCTTTTTGCCGCCACTGCTTAATGAAGACTTTGGCCGCACGGTGATTGGCAAGACCTTGCCGCAGGTGTCATCGGCAATTTTGACCCTGTCACTGGTTTCACTACTCGCGATTTTGTTTATTGATTGGCAGTCACGTCCGGACCGCCCCGAAGGTTCTTCCCGCCTGCGTAGCGTGCTCCAACCCGTAGAATATTTGCTCCTGCCAGTGGTAGGTTTCTTCTTCTCCGCCCTGCCAGGCATCGACGCCCACACTCGCCTAATGTTGGGCAAGTACATTGAGTACAAGGTGACGGAGAAGGTTTAATTATTGGCCACCTATGGCTTAGTTAATTATTCTTTATACCTAGCTACATCCGCTTGGAGTTTATCAAAGTTGTCTTCTAGGATCTCAATTTGCGGTTCAATTTCAGCCAATTCTTCCTGATTAAAAGTGCCTTCGGTAGACAAAAAGAGATCAGAGAGAGTTTCTAGAGCTAGGAAGACTTGTTCACGGTTGTATAAGAAAAGGACATCTGCGGCCGCATCAACCAGCACATTTTCCGCCACCTTTGGCATCAATCTTCTTTTTAATTTCTCCAAGAATGATTGTTTGGCCATGCCTTCTTTTAATAATTGATAGTTTTTAGTTGTAATCATTTGTTTCTCAAATTTATCCAGTTCAAACCTTAATTTGTTAACTTGCAAGTTAAAAGATGATTTAAGTTTTTTAACCGATTCTTCAGGCAATGAGATTACAAGGTTAGGTTGTCTAAAAATTCTAAGTGAAGTTAAGATGTCTTCGTATCTTGAAACTATTTGATCAAGATCTTGTTCAGACAATAATTCCCGTGGGAACTTGAGTGTTTGCTGGGATTCAGGATTTTGGTTCATTCCCTCAATATAGGTAATTTGGGCACAGAATGCACCTGGCAGATTAAGACTATGATAATTAAGGAGTGATTACCCTCGACTCACGTATTCGTCGGTGCCGGTATCGATAATGATAGTGTCGCCCTTTTTGACGAAGATAGGTACCATGACGGTAGCGCCGGT
>CAYLYN010000360.1:0-2081 GCA_964387565.1 uncultured Rikenellaceae bacterium
TATAATATGAAGGTGGGTGATTGAAAAAGTTCCCTGTATGAAAAGGGATTGAGACGCTAAACTCCAAACCCATGCCTGTTGATATGTCTTGGATTGAAAAAGTTCCCTGTATGAAAAGGGATTGAGACTCAAATGTTGGATTCTCTAACAAGTCAATCATGTCGTCAATGATTGAAAAAGTTCCCTGTATGAAAAGGGATTGAGACGATACCGTCCGCTTGCCAATGCTTGTAGCTGTTGGCGCGGATGATTGAAAAAGTTCCCTGTATGAAAAGGGATTGAGACTTAAGGGCAATCGGAAAAGTTCAGTTGCCGTAGATACGATTGAAAAAGTTCCCTGTATGAAAAGGGATTGAGACGTGTTGTAAACCGCGCTTCAGCAGCTTCAGTGGCCGCTTCCCACGTTGATTGAAAAAGTTCCCTGTATGAAAAGGGATTGAGACTATGTGGTAACCATTTTCTTCCGCCCATTTTATGTGGTAGGGATTGAAAAAGTTCCCTGTATGAAAAGGGATTGAGACTCGCTCGGTTGTGTTACTGTTATTTTTACATATTCTCCTTGATTGAAAAAGTTCCCTGTATGAAAAGGGATTGAGACCTTATCAACAAGTTTAACTTCTATCTTATCCTTAACTTCGATTGAAAAAGTTCCCTGTATGAAAAGGGATTGAGACGTAGCTCTACCGTAATTGTTGTTGATTCTGGCATTTTTTGGATTGAAAAAGTTCCCTGTATGAAAAGGGATTGAGACTTAACCAATGTTTCACGACCAAACTCCCTTACTCTATGGTGGATTGAAAAAGTTCCCTGTATGAAAAGGGATTGAGACTCGCGCCGGTTATTTGGCCGAAACATCGCCTTTTGAAGATTGAAAAAGTTCCCTGTATGAAAAGGGATTGAGACACAGCGTATAGCAGCTTCTCTCGCCCAGAGAGGGTGAGGATTGAAAAAGTTCCCTGTATGAAAAGGGATTGAGACTTCCAGTTAATTCAGATATTTTAACTCCACCAGAAAACATTTGATTGAAAAAGTTCCCTGTATGAAAAGGGATTGAGACTGCGCCTTTCGTCAGACCGGCTCACTACCGTTTCGAGAGCTGGATTGAAAAAGTTCCCTGTATGAAAAGGGATTGAGACCTTGATAATCTGCTTCTTTTGTTGGAAAACCTTCTTCTGGAGATTGAAAAAGTTCCCTGTATGAAAAGGGATTGAGACTCTATAAAACAAAAAGGAGAATGCAAAATGAAAGTAAGATTGAAAAAGTTCCCTGTATGAAAAGGGATTGAGACGGCGCTTGGCACTCTCTGTATCCAAGAAAGACATCCTCACGATTGAAAAAGTTCCCTGTATGAAAAGGGATTGAGACAATTTGGATGTATAACTTTGGCACCCGATCCTGCAATTGATTGAAAAAGTTCCCTGTATGAAAAGGGATTGAGACGATTTTGGTCATATCCTTCGGGTTTACGAATACACTACCGATTGAAAAAGTTCCCTGTATGAAAAGGGATTGAGACATTTAGAGGTGATGGTTCATTTTGTGTAGGCAGACCTACTATGATTGAAAAAGTTCCCTGTATGAAAAGGGATTGAGACGTTGTAGTTTCCATTTTTTACTCCTTTTTTTTTAATTATGATTGAAAAAGTTCCCTGTATGAAAAGGGATTGAGACTGAAGAGGACTTCTTAATCCCCTTCTTTGAAATTGATCCACCCTGGGATTGAAAAAGTTCCCTGTATGAAAAGGGATTGAGACTAGTAGAATATGACTACAGAGATGAACCTAAAATGGTACTGATTGAAAAAGTTCCCTGTATGAAAAGGGATTGAGACGTCAACAGTTGCATCAAGCAGATTGGCGCACTCTTCAAGATTGAAAAAGTTCCCTGTATGAAAAGGGATTGAGACCATTACCATTTAAAGAATGGGACGGGGAACAACCGATTGATTGAAAAAGTTCCCTGTATGAAAAGGGATTGAGACTACTTTTTTGAGTTGAATTTTTTTAGAGCCTGACCAAAGGTCAAGGATTGAAAAAGTTCCCTGTATGAAAAGGGATTGAGACGCTTGAAGTCACAAACTA
>CAYLYN010000361.1:0-2078 GCA_964387565.1 uncultured Rikenellaceae bacterium
AAAAAGCAAGTTATATGGTAGATTCAAAAGTTGTTCTAACAGGACAGACCCTGGCATATACATTCTATTGTATTGTCATCATTCTGTTGGTTGTCTGGTTCGCAATTAAAGTAACAGGCAAAGGGAAAGGACTTGCAGTTAAACCGGCAATTTTTTACACGTTTGTCGGGTTTCTCACAGTTCTTGGCGTGTCACTGCATCTCATTACATTTAACACGATCCCGTGGGCAGAGATGGATCTTAACAGACCGGATTATAAACCCGACAAAACATTTATAATCAAGGTCAAGGATCACCGGTTCAATATGCCATCTGAAAAGCTGGTAATCAATGTGAACGACATAGTACTTTTCGACGTTCAGTCTGAAGATCTTACATATGGCTTTGGACTTTTTCGGAACGATAATAGCATGATGTTCCAGATGCAGGTGGTACCCGGTCATAGAAATGATCTTTTATGGAAGTTCGACCGCGAAGGGGTCTATACAATTCGCTCTACAGAGTATTCAGGACCAAAAGGGGTCTATATGATTTTGAAGGATGCAGTTCATGTAATTCCTGCAAATTCAACAAACTAATTCAGGTTATTTACAAATCTTTAAATTTAATAATATGAGTTTTATAAAGACTTTTATGAATGGGGAGGAGGGACTTTTTAAGTCTGAAACTCTTACGCCCATGCAGAAACTGACACTGCGGTTTGTTGTTGTTGGACTTATCTATTTTGGGTTTGTTGTTATTGAAGGTATGTTAATGAGGTTATATGAAGTAAAACCGCTTCCTTTCATTTCTGAGCAACAGTTCTTTGCAATTCTTACAGCTCATCCGCTAGTTGGGATATTCGGGTCAACCTACTCAATAGTTTTTGGAGCATTTCTGTTCCTGGTTCCATATTTAATGAAAAAACCATTATGGAGCATTAAGCTTGGAAACTTGACTTTCATTCTTGTCGCTGCAGGAACCTTTATCTTCTGGTTTGCTGGTTTTGTAAGCCATTATGCTCCTCTTTACACTCTATATTGGCCGCTACCTGCAGATTTCACACAGTTCAGTGTCTGGGGGGGAACTTTTTTTATTGTAGGAATAGCTCTGATAATGGTTGGTAGTGCATTCTTTGTAATAAATATTTTCAAAACAATTACTTATACTCCTGCTGGATGGGAAAAACAGCCTTCAAAGGCACTGCTTGCATCAGCTTTGGGTTTAACCGGATTCAGAAATCTCTTTTCAAAAAACAAGAAAGAACATCTTGTTCCTCTTCCTGTTGCTGCCGTTGCAAGAGGAAGTGTTGATGTTGCTCTTAATACTGCCATTATTCTTTTTACAGGAGTCCTGATACTTGTTTTTATGGTTGCTGCAATCTTAGGGGTTGATCTTAAAACGACAGCAATTGATGCTCTTTTATACAAGAACTGGTTCTGGTGGGGGCTCGATCTGATTGCTGATGGCCTGGTTCTTATTTTTGTTGCCGGCACCTGGTATCTTTTGGCAATGATGATAAGCGGAAAGCCTCTTTTCATGCAAAATATTGCCCGTGCTGCATTGCTAGTCGAGCTTGTTGTATCCTGGACAGTATGGTCGCACCATCTTCTCTCAGATCAGGCACAGCCTGCAATGCTTAAAGTGTTATCGGGAGAAATGGTTACAGCATTCGAGCTTATCACTCAGGGTCTTGCTTTTTTCATAACACTTGCCACACTCTGGAGTGCCAGACCTTTAAAGATGACAAATCCACTTAAGTTCCTTCTTGGAGGATTGCTTGGCTTCGCACTTGCAGTACCGGCAGGTATTATGCAAGCTGACGTAGGCTTGAACAGAATCCTACATAATACACAGTGGGTTGTCGGACCTCATGTACATGTAGCGATATTGGTAGGATTAACAATGACCCTTTATTCCGCTGTCTATTTACTTTTCCCAATACTCACAAACGGAGCAAAAGTTTACAGTCAGAAACTTGTCAATGTTCATTTCTGGTGTCATCTTATTGGTGGCATAGGAATGGGTGCCTTCATGGGAATGGCCGGACTGAAGGGTATGTTAAGACGTTCACTATATCTGAACGGGGAATTCAATCT
>CAYLYN010000362.1:0-2049 GCA_964387565.1 uncultured Rikenellaceae bacterium
CTGGAGGAACTTGAGATCGAGCCCGACGAGGCGATGCTGAAACGCGTGCCGAAAGAGACAAAAACCCTCGAAATAGAATCGGCGCGCAAAGTGATGAAGCTGGTCGAAGCCCTTGAGGATGACGATGATGTTCAGGCGGTATATCACAAT
This sequence comes from uncultured Rikenellaceae bacterium, assembly GCA_964387565.1. Taxonomy (GTDB): domain Bacteria; phylum Bacteroidota; class Bacteroidia; order Bacteroidales; family VadinHA17; genus LD21. Next base: position 151 of record CAYLYN010000362.1, read on the forward strand.
CTCGAAATAACTGACGAGCTGGCGGAAGCACTGGCGGAGTAGCCACACAGGAATAACTGCCAGGTTACCGATTCACCAGGTAGAGGACAGCCATCACGTTCAGGCCACTCAGATTTTTTATAATAGACTAACTTTGAACCCTGGTGACCGTTTTGGTCAGGCTCATCTAAACAGAATATTAATCCAGCCTGTCTTTTCTCGTGTACTTTTTTAAACCTTGTGTAATTAAGCGACTATGGTTTCTTGCTGTTAGATGATATACGATCTGTGATTTCCTTTTGAGGTCTTGGCAGTATTCGCAACAGGCAAAAAAACAGAACCCACCCCACCATGGGGAAGGTTCTATTTTCTAGTGAGTCTCAAGTTTCCTACGATATTCCTCTATCTCTTCTAAGCGCCTATACAAAATGATATACAAATACCTTTCATCTCATTTTTTGAAGAAATTTGTAAGGAAAACCATGAAGAAACCTGTAAGAACACCAACAAACACTGCCTCCTTTATTGCTCTAAGAAGCTCTGTCTCCTTCTTATCAATTAAATCGAATATTAAGGAACCCAGGAAGAGCATGACAGTGAACACAGCTGAAACAATAACGAATTGAATTATCTTGTTCTTCATAGTAAAAAGGAGTTATTCGGTCAAATGCTCATACAGGCACATTATACCACAATTCCCGGATGCATAACAAGCACCTGCCAGAGCTCCTGGAATTGCGCCCACTCCCCCGGCTATGGCCCCCATCGCTGCGCCTGTTATCCCACCTATGATGTCCATCCTTCCCATCCTGCTGAGTGATGCCCAAAACCAGTCTCTATGAGTAATTCCTTTCCTCTCTGCCATTTCAGTCATGAGCAGTTCTTCCTCCCAAATATCATAATTATTATACCAATATTCAATTGAATTGGCTCCAATTGCAGTTGCTGTGAACAGAAAATCAATTTCTCCAGATGAACATGTTGAATATATCTCATATTCCAGGTTGCGGATCCTGCTGATGGATTGATCTATACCAATTGAAACAGTTGAGAGAATCAGATCAAGTTGTGTTAAATACCGGATTTCATTATCTGTAAATGAAATCTGGCCATTCGTCATCTCAATTATACCCTGGTCGATGTCGCTTTTTGTCAGGGAGATATTCAACACTTCATTGATTCTTGAAAGTTCGTCTTCGGTTCTAACGGCTAGTCCCATCTTCTCGATGGTGAACTCAATACTAGTCTTCTGTACTTCCTTGAATAACAGTTCCGGCTTCAATACTTCATCGGATGCAGATGTGACAGTTTTTAGACCCTGCAGGATAAATTCCAGTCCCATCTGATGATTGGTGCCCAACTCAGCATACTGGCCGGTCAGTTCCTCGAATGACCGTTGATCTGTTTTAGTGCATGATGTCACCAGGAAGGGGAAGAGACACAAAACTGTAAATAAATTAAATCGCGAGACACAGAAAAATTCCACTTTTTTCATTTCTCATTGGTTTTAAGGTTTGACATACAATAGATATTAAAATGAATCTGGATAAGATGCAATCATAAGTACCTTAAAAACAAGCTAAAACAAATAGTTCTATCTTTACAGCGAGACTAAATCAATAATTGATAATCAATATAGACGATATTTCAACACAAGTCAAATATTTCTCATTCTTTTAATCACTAACTCTTCTGTGGAATGATTCTTGCTTTCCCGAATTCATAAAAATCTGTACTATATTTGCCACATGAGACCTTCACGGCTTATAGCAGCAATAATATTCCTCCTGCCGGTCTGCCTCAAGGCCCAGGAGTCGGTAGGCGTCCGCGAGCTCATGAATGACAACCTTCCTCGCTACATGGCTGAGAGGCTGGTCATCGTCCAGGATCCGGCCATCGACACGCTGGTGAGCAGGCACA
>CAYLYN010000363.1:0-2030 GCA_964387565.1 uncultured Rikenellaceae bacterium
GTCTGCACATAGTGTGCTTTCAGGGTAATTAAATCAACCACCCCGGCTCCGCTCCCCGTCGCCACCCCTCCTTCAAAAGGAGGGGAAACTTTTTAGAATCACCTTATTTACAATTCTACCCCTTTGCGCCGTTGTGCCTTCTTTTCTACCCTTTGCGCCGCTGAGCCGCTGAGCCGTTGTGCCGTTCACTCTTGCAACCAAACTCACTTTTCCGTAGTCTGTTTTTAGATTTATGGCAGTTTTTTTTGTTACTTAGCATCTTCTGAAAACCGGCATCTGCAGAATCCGATGGAACGCGGCAAATTCAAGATAATGACTCTCATTGCGGATATTCTGATCCTTACATTATCATTCCTGATAATGGTGGGGAACAAACCGGCAAGCCTGAGATCATATCTCCCGTCACATGCCCCCTTTTTTGCAGGACTGGCAATTATCTGGATAATAGTATCACTGTTAAACGGGAAGCTTCACAGGGGAAAAGTTGTAAACTATTCAACATTGTTCAACAAGATCCTCTCAAGTAATATCATTGCTATTGGAATAACTGCTCTCCTGATGTATTCTGTCAGGGAGTATTCTTATTCCAGGATGATCGTTCTTGGTACAGCTCTTCTTGCCACACTATTTGAGCTGATCTTTGGAGCCATTTACATTGCTTATAAGAAAGCGGTTGTACAGGATTATGAAGAGTATGAGAAGTATAAAGCCTATCACAAACCCAGCGAATATGACCTTGTCAGAGGGACCAACGGCAACGGAGCACATTCAGCAGAGACCATTGAGGTCAATCCGAAGATAGTCAGATCGATAGAAAATGAGTGCGGCACTGAGATGACGGCAGCAATAATAAAAATGACAGGTAATAAACTTACCGATCACACAGCTGTTCTCTCCACAACAACAGTCTTCAATATTACCGGACTTATCCATGAAGATTATCAATATATCATCAACCTCCACAAAATCAACGATATAAAAAAACTCGATGAGTTTATGGAGGCTGTGAACAGTAAGCTCGGATACAAGGGTTATTTTTTCTGCTGCGTTGAGACCAAGGACCAGAGGAAGAAAAGGATCCTGAAAAAGTTCCCTCCTGTTCTGAACTATATCTATTACACACTTGATTTTATTGTAAAGCGCATACTGCCCAAACTGAAATGGACCCGTGGACTTTATTACTTTCTGACCAGAGGAGAAAATGCAGTTATTTCGAGGGCAGAAGCTCTGGGCAGATTGTCAAAGGCCGGATTCAGAATCAAGCAGGAATCATTTATCGGTAATCTTCTGTGCATAGAGGCCAGAAAATATGGCGATCCTCTTCCTGGTAATGATAATATTTATGGTCCGCTTATTGCCCTGCCAAGGGTTGGCAGAAATGGAAGGATGATAAAGGTTTACAAGCTTCGTACTATGCATCCCTATTCGGAGTACATCCAGGACTATGTATACAGACTCCATGATCTGCAGGATGGGGGGAAGTTCAGGCATGATTTCCGTATTACATCCTGGGGGGCTGTATGCAGAAAAATATGGATAGATGAGCTTCCTATGCTGATAAACTATTTCAGGGGTGATATGAAAATCTTCGGGGTGAGACCTCTCAGCAGACATTACTTTGAGCTTTATCATCCCGAGGTAAGGGAGAGAAGAATAAAATACAAACCTGGACTGGTTCCTCCTTTTTACGCAGACATGCCTTCGGATCTTGAGGCAATCCAGGCCTCTGAGATAAAATACCTTGATGCATACGACAAGCATCCCTTTTATACTGATACCAGGTATTTCTTTAAATCGATATGGAATATAGCTTTCAGGAAGGTGAGGAGTAACTAACGGTTACCGGCGACCGGCAATAAATATCTATCAGGACCACCTAAATAAAATGCCGTTGTGCCAGCTGCTACTTTCTCCTAAATAAAGTAATTAGTTCTCTGTAATTAAAGCCCCCCTGCCCCCCTGAAGGGGGGTTAATTTCGAGAGGTAATGATGGATTCGGTTGAGGACTGTGTCCATTTCAAAAATGATTT
>CAYLYN010000364.1:0-2027 GCA_964387565.1 uncultured Rikenellaceae bacterium
AAGAAGGATAAGCTTCAGATCTTCGTTTACGATTATTGAATCGAGGAATTCGCCCACACTTATGTCCTCAGGAATTTCTTCTCCTGAAGCCTTTTTCCGTGGATTAAGAATATGGCTGAAGTAATCATCTATCCCGGGTATATCTCCAGGGAATTGTTCCTTAAGTATAGCAGTTGCAGAATCTGGATCATGAGGTATTGTAATATTGATCCTGTCATTAACAAAATGGTAGAATTCAGGAATTCTTATAAATTGCACATTATCAAAAACATCCAGCTCAGTGAATATCCTGTTTTTCATATCACGCGACGAGGGGCCATCCATTTCATGGAGGCCAACTTCAAATGTGAAATCATCTCTTCTGAATGTTGTGGCACATCCTCCGGGCTGGGAATGCTGTTCGATAAGCAACACACTTTTTCCCTCTTTTGCAAGCTTTGCCCCGGCAGTCAGTCCGCCAAGTCCTCCTCCAACTACAATAATGTCGTATTTCATTCGTTCAATGGTATTGGGTATCTCTTAAATTCCTTCGTCCTGTCAAAAAGATATCTGTATGTAATATAGTGCTTTACAGGAATGCTGCCGACAGAGATGAAGATCTTTCTCATTTTTGGATTGAAATCAGCCACCCATGAAAACTCTGCTTCCACATAATGTGGTTTTCGCCTGATGACCTCATTGATCTTCAGGATGAAGGCAGATTCAATACCATGATTCTGAAATTTTGGTATTACCCCCATTAGCAGTCCTTTGGCCCTTGTCATTGTTTTTTTCTTTTTCAGGTAAAGAAACTTTAACATGCTTATCAGGTTCAGTTTTCCATTAAGGTGCTTCAGTAACTGGTTAAGGTCAGGGAACATGAGGTAAATGGCAATGGGTTTTCCATCAAAATAGGCAAACCATATAAACTCCTCGTCAATAATCGCCCTGGCTTTTTTAAGCACTCCCTTTATATAGGCCGCTTCGAGAGGTTCAAAGTTTTTCTTGAATGAAGCCCATGCTTCATTAAATACAGTTGCAAAATCTTCTGTGAATTTATCCTGTTCCTTCCAGGTAAAATGACGGAATTCATATCCGGGTTTTTTAGTTACCCATTCTGCAATTTTTATGAACCTGTCCGAGAGAGGCCGGGTAAGATCAAGATGGAATCCCTCCATCTTATAATATGTCATAAATCCGTAGGCTTCAAATAGTTCCCTGTAATACTTATGGTTATATGGCACTTCAAATGAAGGATGTGTAAAGCCGTCAACTAGCAGTCCCCAGTATTTGTCTGTCTCCCCGAAATTTATCGGTCCATCCATTGCTTCCATACCTCTTGAAAGCAGCCATTCTTTTGCGGTATCAAACAGCAAAAAAGCTGCATGGCTGTCATTTATGCATTCAAAAAATCCCGTTCCGCCTGTCGGCTGTTCATAGCTGAAAGCCAGGTTATGATCAATGAATGCAGCAATTCTTCCAATAAGATTATTCTCATTATCCAAAAGTATCCATCTTTCAACTTCGCCATGTTTATGATAAGGATTCTTTTCAGGATCAAAAATCGCTTCAATTTCATTATCCAGGGGACAGACCCACACAGGATCATTCCTGTATATAATTCTTGCCACTTCAAGGAATTGCCTCTTTGTTTTCCTGTCTGTTACTTTGATTATCTTCATCCGGTCTGTGCAGATTATTTATTAAAGACCTGTTCGAGCAGTTTACTGTATTTGGCAGTGATAAACTGTCTCCTCAGTTTAAGAGTGGGAGAGAGTTCACCTGATGCCGGTGTCCATTCATCAGGAACTAGTCTGAACCTGATTATTCTTTCTGAAAGACTGAGTCTTTTATTAATATTTTCTATTTCAGAATTAAATAATGTTAATACTTCAGGTTTTGTTATCATTTCCGCGGGATCAGAGAAAACGATTTTACCCTTTGATTTCAAATCGTCAAAATACCTTAAGTTTGGAGAGATAAGAGCGCTGGCAAATTTCTCATGTTCTCCGACTACCATTATCTGGTCAATCAGCTCAGATTCCCGG
>CAYLYN010000365.1:0-1997 GCA_964387565.1 uncultured Rikenellaceae bacterium
TTTTCATCCACTCGTGCGGTGATGTTGATGAACTGTTTGATGATCTGGTCGATATAGGATTAAATTGTTTCAATCCCTTCCAGCCGGAGGTTATGGATGTACACAATCTTATTAAAAAATACCGCGGCAGGCTGACCTTTCATGGCGGGTTATCGATCCAGAAGACACTTCCCTACGGAACTAAGAAAGAGGTGATTGAGGAATCAAGGAAACTTCTGCAGGCCGGTGCAGAGGGATCGTATATCTTCTCACCCTCACATGCAGTTGAAGGCGATACTTCGCTTGAGAATATCCTTACCTTTATTAATGAAGCAAAAGCACAAGTAAAATAAATAATAAACTCTATCCTTTATAGGGGGACTTTATAAAGAAAAAATCCATTAAACACAGAGATCACAAAGAATATGCACAGAGGTCACAAAGACATAATAACTAAGGTTTTACCTTTGTGAACTTTGTGTGAACTTCGTGCCCTCTGTGGTTAAAATCAAATTTTTCAATGTCCCAAACCGCTTATAATGAAACAGAAGAATATCAATACAAAATATGTCCTGTTCCTGTCGGTTGTATCGGCAATGGGCGGATTGCTTTTCGGGTATGACTGGGTAGTAATCGGTGGTGCCAAGCCATTCTATGAAAGGTATTTCGACATAACCTCATCTGCAACCTTCCAGGGGTTTGCCATGAGCAGCGCCCTGTTCGGATGTCTTATAGGTGCTGCTGTTTCGGGAAACATAACCGACAGGTTCGGAAGAAAGATACCTCTGCTCTTCTCTGCATTCCTGTTTGTATTCACCTCACTTGGCACAGGAGCCTTTAATTCCTTCACTTCATTTATGATATTCAGGATACTCGGAGGGGTTGGAATAGGGATAGCTTCAAATGTTTCACCGGTTTACATAGCCGAGATATCACCTGCACACATGAGAGGCAAGCTTGTGGCTATCAACCAGTTCACTATAGCTTTCGGAGTACTTGCCGCCCAGCTCACCAATATGCTGATAGCCGAACCTGTAGCTCTTGATGCCACTGATGCAATGATACGAGATTCATGGAACGGGCAGATGGGATGGCGCTGGATGTTCTGGGCCTGCGCAGTTCCTGCCTCACTTTTCTTTATACTGATGTGGCTGGTACCGGAAAGTCCGAGATGGCTCACCAAGGCCGGCAGGACTGATAAAGCACTTAAAATCTTTGAAAGGATAGGCGGGAAAGAGTATGCAGCAAAAGAGACTGATGAAATAAAACTGTCTCTAATGGAGGCTGAGAAGCATGGTACAAAAGAGAGGTTTGCAAATCTCTTCACCAGGGAGCTTGCTCCGATAATAACTCTAGGGATAATACTTGCAGTATTTCAGCAGTGGTGCGGCATCAATGTGATCTTCAACTATGCTGAAGAGATTTTCGCGGCTGCAGGTTATGGTATTTCAAGTACACTCTTCAACATTGTACTGACAGGGACCACGAGCCTGATATTTACTATTGTTGCGATGTTTGTTGTTGACAGAAGCGGTCGCAGGCCGCTGATGCTTACCGGGGCAGGCGGTTTAGCCATTGTATATGTTATAATCGCAGCAGGATACTACTTTGAAGTTAAAGGTTTCTTCATGGTATTCTGGGTAGTAACTGCAATCAGCATCTACGGACTTACCCTCGCTCCTATTACCTGGGTTCTGCTGTCGGAGATCTTCCCCAACAAAATACGAGGACATGCAATGTCTGTTGCCACATTTGCCTTATGGTTCTCATGTGCAATACTTACCCTCACCTTCCCTTTCCTGAACAGGGCGCTGGGTACATCAGGCACCTTCGGGGTATATGCAACTATATGCATCATGGGATTTTTCTTCATACTCAGAAGACTGCCTGAGACCAAAGGAAAATCGCTTGAACAGATCGAAAGGGAGCTCACAAATAAATAAATTCAATTTAATCTACTGAAAATTAAATTATTACTTTCTGCTTAAAGGTTTCATCATATAAAATCACTATTATTT
>CAYLYN010000366.1:0-1963 GCA_964387565.1 uncultured Rikenellaceae bacterium
CCAAATATAATCCTTTAACAAATAAACAAATCCCTAAATGCTATGATGACCAGCACTCTATTACAACCTGCCGATCTCTCTCCACATTTTCAGTTCTTCGGCATATCTGTTGTCGATAACTGTACATTTTGTATCAATCCGCATCATCGATCGATCTTTCAGGTTATAAGCCGGCCAGTCAGGAGCACCTTTTGCTGAAGGTTTTCCGGTTCTGGCAAAGGTGGACCACAATTCAGCCATATTATGAGAGGCAATAAAACGGTCAGGCCTTGACCCTCCCCAATAGCTCGTACCGGGACTACCATCTTTCTGTGGTTGTTCATTGTAAAACTTGAAAGATATTTCCATGGCATGAGGAGTACCCATAGGATATTCAGTACCAGGGATTTTAGTTTCATTTTTATAACCAAAATTATAGAGATAAGCAGGTGCACCTTGCTGTTTTGTCTTCCTCTCAGCAATAATTACAGATCCCAGACCCATCATGTTAATCGATTGGATGGCAACAAGCAAATCAACTGCCGATGCTTCCGGACGTGTTTTTCTATAGGTGTCAATTATGGCTTGGGTGTCTTCACCAAACTGTGGTTTCAACTTGCCAGGCAAGTCATCGAAACCGATACTGAACAGACTTTTGTCCTTTGACATCATCCCGAAGAAATTAAATTCGTCTTCGTTCCAACCTACTATGAGTGGCTTGTCTTTTGAAATCTGAGGCGCAACCGGGTCAAAAGGATGGTTGGGCAGGGTAATACCATCCACTACCGGAGAAAAACCTCCGGGGGAAGACTCCATGAGACCTCTTTTCTTATTTGTTGATTGCTGCCTGGGTGCAAGTGACGGAAGTTTGCCCTGCAGATCGAGCAGAACGGAGGCAGGTATCCCAAGCAGTTTTTTCCAGTCTCTGGCATTTATGTTTAATTCCTTTAAAACCATAGCAGTAGTCTGAGCCGCTGTTTCTTTTGGAGTCATCCGTATACCTGGTCCGCTTTCGATTGAAGCCTTATTAAAGAAAGGGGCAGCAGATGGCATTGCATATAGACATGACGTTTTTGCACCACCTCCGGATTCTCCGAATATCATTACATTGGAGGGATCACCTCCGAATGAGGCAATGTTTTTATTCACCCATTCAAGTCCGGCTACAATGTCAAGCATACCCATGTTACCTGAGCCTGCATAATCTGCACCGGCGATCTCATCAAGATACAGGTAACCCATGATGCCGAGACGATGATTTGTTTCCACCACCACAACATCAAAAAAACGAGCAAGATTAGCTCCATCCTGTCCTGTTGAACCACCTGATCCGGTAGAAAAACCTCCTCCGTGATTATAAAACATCACGGATCGTTTTGCGTTATCGTTTGCGGGGGTCCAGATATTAAGAAACAGGCAATCCTCTGCAGGTTGTGGTTCATTTATCCCGTAAGTCTGATTTGGTGGCTGTATTGCAGGATTCCCCAGCCGGAGAGCATCACGCACACCAGCCCAGGCTTCAAGAGGAGCTGGCTTACGGAATCGTCTGTCACCGGAAATTCTTCCTGCATATGGAATCCCTCTGAATATATTGACACCTTCGGTCCTGATACCGCGTATCTTACCATGAGTTGTTTCAACTGTTACATATTCTTCCGGATTCTGGTTCCATGAAGAATATACTAATTTCGGCAATACCGCAGCAGTTGCTGATGCAAGTGACATCCTCGTCACAAATTGTCTCCGGTTAATCATAATATGGTTTTTGATATTTTCATAAAATTATTATTTAAATTCGAATTTCAGGAAGAATAAGGGAATAGCTGCAATGAAAATGATTCTTTTGTCACTAATTCTTCTCCCTAATAAAATTATAAAGGTATGGTGATCGGTGAGGTTCCGATATATATTTATAAGATTCTGGCTCCGATAACCAGTATATCATCTCTCTGAGGCTGGTCACCCATCCAGTCTTTCAGAGTCT
>CAYLYN010000367.1:0-1958 GCA_964387565.1 uncultured Rikenellaceae bacterium
AAAAAAAGTAAATAATTATGTAGAAGATTTCATGATACCTCAGATAAAAGAACTTATTGACCTCTACCATCCTGATTTTATTTTCTTTGACGGGGAATGGGATCATCCTGAATCGTTCTGGAAGATGAAAGAGGTGGTAGCCTATTATTACAATGAGGCCGCAAAAAGAAACCAGGAAGTATTTGTTAATGACCGGTTTGGCAAGGGTGAAAGAGGTAAGCATGGTGATTTATATAATGTTGAATATGATTATGACAAAGGCAGTGAAGGATCATTGACACACAAGTGGTCATACTGGCAGGGCATTGCAAAAACATTCGGATATAACAAGGATACAGATCTTGAAGATGTAATGTTGCCAAAACAATTTATTGACAAAGTTATTATGGGTGTAAGTAAAAATGGAAATTTCGATATCAATGTCGGGCCCACCGCTGCCGGCAAAATTCCGGAATATGAGCAATATCCTCTACTTCAACTGGGCGAATGGCTTAAAACAAATGGTGAGGCAATATATAATACCAGGCCATGGAAAATCCAGCAGGAAGGAGATGCATTTTTTACATCCGCAGGGGATTATGTATATGCTATTTTTGTGGAATGGAAGGGTGAAGAGTTTAAGCTCAAATCTGTTAAACCTTCTGAAGGATCAGTTGTTACTATGCTTGGTGTGCCAGGTGAATTAAAATGGAAATGGTCAGAAAGTGATGGATTGACAATAATATATCCCAGGCAGAAAGCCAGACCAACTTCCTGTAGCTATGCGTGGGCTTTTAAGATAAAAATAAAATAACAATCATTAGAAATACGGTAGTAGTTATGAGGTGGTCATTAATGTTTTTCATCATACTTCTGTTGTTATTGCCAGTTAGAAGTTTTTCTCAGTACGAATACCAGGCCGGGTCTTCACAGGTTTCAATAGAGCCTGATCATACTTTTTTGTCCCTGCACCTCGGAGGCTATGGAGCTCCTAGAGAAGGCAGATTTACTCTTCAATGGACTGAAAAAGGCTCATTGCCTTCAGTAAATGCCACAGGGACGTCTGGGAATACAATGTACGTTATTTACAATAATGGGATCTTCGGTCTAAAACCGGATGAAAATAAAATTGCCGGTGAAAACGAAGGAATGACAGAAGGCATAATTTCCCTCGCAGGCACCGGGGAAAAATTTTATGGGTTAAGCACTAAAGGCGAGATTGTTGTGACCTCTCATAATAAACCTTTAAAATGGAAAAAAGAAGGAGATATTGACAAGACAGCTACCAGGATTGCAATCGCAGAAGGATCAATATATGCCTCGGGACCGGACGGAATATTCTGGAGCAGTCCTCTTGCAGGAAAGAGCTTTGACTGGAAAAAGAATAATGCACCAAAAGATATAATTAGTCTCTCTGCTTACAAAAGCAGACTTTATGCTCTTACCTCAGATGGTGTCATTTATAATTGTGATCCTTCGAGAAATGAGATCAGATGGGTAAAAATGGCATATCGTAATGGAGAAACCATTAAGGAGGATATAAATCATATTATGGTATCAGATGGAAGGATTTACGGCATTGGAAAAAATAACAGGTTATACCTTGGAGAAAACCGCAGTGAAGGGAATCTTACCTCGAGAGCTCTGGCGATAAAGAGAGCATCTGCTACAGTTGTCATAATAAATATAGATATATGCGGCCTTGATGATGAATTTACCGGTTCTGTTAAGGATGAGATATATGAGAAAACTGGCATTCCGGGACAAGCAATATTTATCAACTCTTCTCACACTCATTTTGCTCCTGTCTCGCAAAACTGGCTGACCTGGCAGGAAGCCAACCAGAGGCCTGATAGCATCTACCTGAATAAAGTGCTTAGAAACGGACTGATAAGTTCTGTTGAAAAAGCGGTTGCAGCACTTGAGCCTGCAGAAATATATTTTGGAAGAGGCACTACAGATATTGGTTATAACAGAAG
>CAYLYN010000368.1:0-1953 GCA_964387565.1 uncultured Rikenellaceae bacterium
CAGATTTTTCTGGTGCAGGTACATGTGTCCTTTCGGAGCTCTGACAAATATTTTCAGGTTCACATGGTGGTTTGCCGGACTGGCAGGGGTATTTATTTTATTGTCGTTATCAGGCCTGAATATTCCGTTTATATACCCTCTCCTGATAATTATATGTTGCGGGTATATTCTAGAGATTATTCAGATGAAGAAAGTGTCTCCATCTGTTGTTTATATTTCACGAAATAGAGAAACCTGTACAAATTGCAACCTGTGTTCACGAAATTGTCCCCAGGATATAGAGGTCGCAAAAATGGATAGTATAAAGCATATCGATTGTAATCTTTGCGGCGATTGTCTCTATGCCTGTCCGGAAAAAGATACCTTGCTTATCAACGGCAGGAATATAAAATGGCTTCCCGGAGTAGTTCTTGCAGCGCTTATTGTTCTGGGACTTGTTATGGGCTCACTGTTCGAACTGCCCACTATTAATCTTAAATGGGGGAATGATGAGCAGACTGCAAATGCAGGTATCTTCACAAAAGAAGGACTTAAAAATATTAAATGCTTTGGAAGCTCTACCGCTTTTGCCAATAATATGAGGGAAGTTAAAGGTATATACGGGGTATCAACTTATGTTGGAACAAATACTGTGAAGGTGTTGTATGACAAGGCATTTTATAATGATACCACCATGCAGGAGCTGATTTTTATTCCTCAAAAGAGACTTTTAAGAGAGATCGGTACCGGGACTGACTCTGTTTCCGTTTTTACACTTACCGTTGATAACTTCTTTGATCCGCTCGACGCCGGCTATCTGCAGTATCTTCTTACTCAGAAAACTGAAGCCTGTGCATTTCAGAGCGAATTTGCCTGCCCTGTAATTATTAAGATATTTTTCCCTTACGGCCGGGAACCTGATTCATATGCTCTTTCGGATGTGCTGGAATCAAAAACTCTGACATATCAGATCGACGACAGCTTCTACAAGACTGATTTGAAATACAGGGTTGTCTCCATTTCTGACAGACCCGAAATCCTTTCACGATCAGAATATATTGATTTACTAGTTACAGACTAAGCTTTTCGTTTGATATTTGAGTCTATTGTGTCGATAATTTAATACTGCAGGTTATGAAGATTAAAGGATTGTTCTCATTGATGCTGATAGTAATTCTATTTTTACCAGCTGAACAGCTAAGAGCGCAGGAAGATCAGGAAGCTCCTGGTTTCAAAGTAGGAGCCGACGTGTACACAAATTATATCTGGAGAGGCACCAAATATGGGACTGGTCCTGCTTTCCAGCCAAACGTTGAATTTGTATCAGGAAGACTCTCTGTTGGAGTATGGGGCTCTTTTGATGCAGCAGGATTTATGGAAACAGATCCATATCTTTCTTATGCTTTTCCTGCAGGTTTCAGCATTGGTATTACAGATTATTACTATCCTGATCTGAAAATTTTTGAAGTCTCAGATACTTCAGGAAGCCATGCATTGGAAATCAATACAGGCTTGTCGAAAGGAGGATTTAACCTGAGTGCAAATTATATACTTAATCATGCCGGTGGAGCAGGATCGGATGGAAGCGATATGTACTTTGAAGCAGGCTATTCATTTGAATATTTCAATCTGGCAGTCGGAGCAGGGAACGGCTGGCATACTTCAGACGGAAAATTTGACATATGCAACATAGGAATTGGCACTTCAAAAACTATTAAGTTAACTGATTCCTTCTCAATACCGGTTTCAGGACAGGTTATCCTGAATCCTGAGAGAGAACAACTGTTTGTTGTAGTGGGCTTCGCATTCTGACACACTACATTGAAAGTCATAGCCTAATAAGCATAAAAAAAGGGGCTTTTAATACTGCCCCTTTTAATTATTGATCTTCTTAAAAATCTATTCTTCCTCTTCTTCCTCTGAATATGCCTTGATAACAGCATCCTGAACATCACCCGGAACCTGGGCATACTC
>CAYLYN010000369.1:0-1947 GCA_964387565.1 uncultured Rikenellaceae bacterium
GCTATGAAAGAGCAACTTAGAATTTTCAATGAAATGATAAATAAAAAAGGCTGAGGCCTGAGGGCGTGCTTCGGCAGGCTCAGCATTATAAGTCGCAAGGAAATAATAATCACAAAAATATGTACCAATGAAAAGAAAAATAGTATTGTTGCTTATTCTGACTCTGTTTCTGAATGCCTATTCACAGACAAGTTATACTCCATCGCCTGAAAATCTCAAATCGAGGGAGTGGTTTCAGGATGCAAAATTCGGGATGTTCATCCACTGGGGTGTTTATAGTGTTCTCGGAGATGGAGAATGGGTTATGAACCAGCAGGCGATTGACAAAAAGACTTATGAAAAATTACCTGCCTTTTTCAATCCTGTGAACTATGATCCGAAAGAGTGGGTTGCTCTTGTAAAAGCTGCCGGTATGAAATATATCACCATCACCAGCAAGCATCATGACGGCTTTGCCATGTTCGACTCGAAACTCACCAACTGGGATATTGTCGACCGGACACCTTACAAAAAGGATGTACTGAAAATGCTTGCTGATGAGTGTCATAAACAGGGTATCAGACTATTCTTCTACCATTCTCACCTCGACTGGTATCAGGATAATTACTTTCCCCTTGGCAGAACGGGACAAAACTCCGGAAGACCTGCAGGAGGAGACTGGTATAAATACCTCGATTATATGGATGGCCAGCTGACAGAGCTTCTTACAGGCTATGGCGAAATAGGAGGCATATGGTTTGATGGTTTCTGGGATAAGAAAGATGCTGACTGGCGTCTTGATAAAACATACAAACTGATACACAGCCTGCAACCTGCAACTCTGATCTCAAATAATCATCACCAGGCTGTGATCCCCGGTGAAGATTTTCAGGCTTTTGAAAAAGACCTGCCGGGGCATAATACTACCGGATTCTCAGGGGAATCAGTAATAGGGCAACTTCCCCTTGAGACTTGCGAAACTATGAACAATTCATGGGGTTTCAACCTTCAGGATAAAAGGTATAAATCAACAAAAGACCTCATACAGTACCTTGTAAAAGCTGCAGGATACAACTCCAATTTCCTTCTGAATGTTGGCCCCATGCCCGATGGACGAATTCAACCCGAATTTGTTGCCACCCTCAATGAAATGGGAAAATGGATGGAGAAAAACGGGGAGACGATCTATGGAACACGCGGTGGTCCGGTACCACCAAAAAGCTGGGGTGTAACAACTTACAAAGGTAACAAGGTATATGTACATATTCTGAATGCAGAGGATGATAATATCCTTATTCCTGAATTTGGTAAGAAAGTGAAGAGTATAACATCATTTTCTTCTTCCGTAAAACTCAAATTCAAGCAGGATGCTTTCGGTATAACAGTTTCTTTACCGGAAGAGATTAAAGATGAAACTGATACAATACTGGTGATCGAAATCTGAATATATGAAACAGGAACTTAATCGCAGAAAATTCATTGAAAAATCAGCTATGGGATTAGCGGGAGCCGGAATTACAGCAAGTACTACAGCATGTTCATCAACATCATCAACACAGCTGAAACAGATGTTCATACACCATGTATTTTTCTGGCTCAAAGATCCATCTAACCCTGAAGAGAGGGAACGCTTTGAAAAATCAGCAAAGGAACTTGTTACGGTAGAAACAATAATTGATTACCATATAGGTGTTCCGGCCGCTACCAGCAGAGATGTAATTGATACAACATACACATATTCGATCCTTACTACTTACAAAAGCAAAGAGGATCAGGATATTTATCAGACACATCCCAAGCACCTTAAATTCATTGATGACTGTCAGGATCTCTGGGTGAAAGTGGTAGTATATGATTCAGTTAGTATCTAGCCCCCTTTGGGCAAGATCTTCTATTTCAAAAAAATCTCAATAACCGGGATCTCCACGGGAGGTTTTAGAATCGGAAGCTGAAGAGCAAGGCTTCCTG
>CAYLYN010000370.1:0-1899 GCA_964387565.1 uncultured Rikenellaceae bacterium
AGAATATTAAACACATGAAATTTTAAGATAATGAAAGTAAGATCATCTGTTAAAAAGCGCAGTGCTGACTGTAAAATAGTCAGGAGAAAAGGACGCATTTACGTTATTAACAAGAAAAATCCCAAGTTCAAACAGAGACAGGGATAATTTAACTAACTTTGCAAATTATTTAAGAAAAAGGAATATATGGCACGTATTGTTGGTGTAGATTTACCAAGAAACAAAAGAGGCGAAGTAGGACTGACTTACATTTATGGAGTAGGCAGAAGTACCGCACAGAAAGTACTCGATGAGGCTGGTGTTGACAGGAATGCCAAGGTTCAGGATTGGACAGATGAGCAGATCAATTCCATCCGCAGGATTCTGAACGATAACTTTAAGCTTGAGGGGGAACTCAGGTCAGATACACAGCTCAACATCAAGAGGCTAATGGATATCGGTTGCTACCGTGGCGTCCGTCATCGCCTTGGATTACCTGTAAGAGGTCAGAGCACCAAGAATAATGCAAGGACCCGTAAAGGAAGAAAGAAGACCGTTGCAAATAAGAAAAAAGCTACTAAATAAATAGAATATGGCAAAGAAGACTGGAGCATTAAAGAAGAGAGTCGTAAAGGTTGAGCCTACCGGACAGGCGCATGTTCATTCATCATTCAATAATATCATTGTAACTCTTACCAATAATTCAGGCCAGGTTATTTCATGGGCATCTGCCGGAAAAATGGGATTCAAGGGTTCTAAAAAGAATACTCCCTATGCCGCACAGATGGCTTCGGAGGAATGCAGTAAAGTCGCATATGACCTTGGCTTAAGAAAAGTTAAGGTTTTTGTAAAAGGTCCGGGATCAGGTCGTGAGTCAGCTATCAGATCCATCTCCAATGCTGGTATAGAAGTTACTGAGATAGTTGATGTTACTCCTATGCCACATAATGGTTGCCGTGCCCCCGGAAGAAGAAGAGTATAACGATTTTAATCATTGAATTTCAAGTAATAAAATAATAGCACAATGGCAAGATATACCGGCCCAAAAACAAGAATTGCAAGGAAATTCGGAGAGCCTATCTTCGGTCCCGATAAACACCTGGAAAGGAAAAATTTCCCTCCCGGGCAGCATGGAATTAACAAAAAGAGAAAAAAGACATCTGAATATGGTGTTCAGCTGAGAGAAAAGCAGAAGGCAAAATATACATACGGGATACTTGAGAGGCAGTTCCGTAATACTTTTGAAAAAGCATCCAGGAGCAAGGGAGTTACCGGTGCTGTTCTTCTTCAGCTTCTCGAATCAAGGCTCGATAATGTAGTGTTCCGCCTTGGAATATCACCTTCCAGATCAGGCGCACGCCAGCTTGTTTCACACCGTCATATTACGGTAAACGGATCAGTTGTAAACGTTCCTTCATACCAGCTGAAACCTGGTGACATTATCGGTGTCCGTGAAAAATCAAAATCACTTGAGGTAGTTATTGATTCACTCTCAACCAGGAAATACAGTAAACTTTCATGGCTGGAATGGGATGAGACTCAAATGGCAGGTAAATTTATGAATGTACCTGAACGTACTGATATTCCTGAAGATATTAAGGAACAGCTTATAGTTGAATTATATTCTAAATAATAATCTAAGATAAATCCTATGGCCATTTTATCATTCCAGAAGCCTGATAAAGTAATAATGCTGGAAGCGGACGAAAGAAGCGGAAAATTTGAATTCCGCCCGCTTGAACCTGGCTATGGCATTACTGTGGGCAATGCACTGAGGAGAATACTTCTCTCATCGCTTGAAGGTTTTGCCATCACAACGGTTAAGATTGAAGGTATTGACCATGAATTCTCAACCATCACCGGTGTAATGGAGGATGTAACTGAGATAATTCTTAATTTGAAACAGGTCCGTTTTAAAAG
>CAYLYN010000371.1:0-1869 GCA_964387565.1 uncultured Rikenellaceae bacterium
GTACTGTTGACATGCAGAAGTTTGAATATACAACTCCTGGAGGACTTAACAGGCAGCATGGCTGGAGATGGAATGACAACGGAACAGGTAACCCATACTGGTCAAGAGAAAGAATTCTTAAGCCAGACAATCAATGGAGATCGATAGGAATGATGAGCCTTAAATATAATATTACAAAGGATCTGTCAATCATGGGAAGATCTGCTATCGATGCTACTTTCAGCGATTTTGAATACAAGTATTATAATGATACCTATACAACAGCTATAAGGGGCGGATATGATGAGAGGCAAACTACATCTTATGGTTGGAACAGCGACGTTCTTTTATCATATAAGAAAAAGATCGGGGACATTGCATTTGATATAAACGCAGGTGCTAACAATTATAATACCGAGTATAAGTATATTCATGGATCAGGTCGTGTTTTCAATATCGAGAACTTCTTTGCACTCAGCAATACTGCCGACCCTCGACCATCTGAAAGTTACAGTAAGAAAGTTGTTAATTCAGTTTATGGATTTGGTGAGATTTCCTGGAGAAATGCTCTCTTCCTGAACATTACCGGAAGGAATGACTGGAGTTCAACACTTCCTGCAAGTAACAGATCATATTTCTATCCTTCAGTTGGTTTGACTGCAGTGCTTGATGAACTCCTTCCTCTGCCTTCAGCAGTTGACCTTCTTAAGCTGAGAGGTTCATACGCAATCGTGGGTAACGACACCAGTCCTTACAGGCTTTCAAGGACAGCTTCTGTAGGAACAGGTGGAGTAATTACCCTTAGTAACCAGCTTCCAAATGCAAACCTTAAGCCTGAAACAACAAAATCAATCGAAGTTGGTTTCGACCTCAGGCTGATTGAGAAAATAAGACTTGGTTTCACATGGTATCAGACAAACACCTACGACCAGCTGTTTGCGACACCGGTTCCTGCAACATCAGGTGTGGCAAGTGTATTCCAGAATGGTGCCGATATCCAGAACAGAGGTGCTGAGATCACGGTTGGCGCTGAAATTATCTCTACAGGTGATTTCTCCTGGGACATTGATATTAACTGGGCAAAAAATACAAGCGAGGTGCTTGAAATTGCTGAAGGATTTAATGTTCTTTCATACGGAACTGACTTCATCAGGGAATATAAGCTTGTTGCCGGACAGCCTTTTGGTGAAGTTTATGCAAAAAGCTGGCTCAGGGATGCCAATGGAAACGTTATCGTTGCATCAAACGGTATTCCAAGGATCACCCCCGGGATGACAGAAAGAGTTGCAAACTGGAATCCAAACTGGCTGGGCGGTATATCAAACAGCTTCCATTATAAGAACTGGAACTTAAGTGCTCTTATTGACATCAGGAATGGTGGTTCATTTATTGATTTCACCGAGGCTATACGAGCAGGAAGTGGTATCCAGGATTATACAGGTAACTTCAGGGAGGCAAATTCACTCCTCTTCGGAAGAGATGTTTACCAGGGTGAGCGTGGAGTCACTGACACGGGTGCTGAGAATACAGCTACAACCAATTCAGAAGTATTCTGGAACAACGTTGGAGGAAGAAACAACCCGGCTGGTGGAGCTTTCGTAAAGGATGCATCAAACATCCGTATGAGGGAAGTGGTTCTGGGCTATAATCTGCCACAGGAGATTGTGAGCAAGACATTCTTCAGGTCAGCAAGAGTTTCGCTGGTAGGACGTAACCTGTTCTTCCTTCAGAACAAGGCTAAATATATAGATCCTGAGATTATGATAGGTACTTCTGATAGTCAGGAAGGTGAATCAGCATTCCCATTCCCGACCAACCGGACTTATGGATTCTCACTTAATTTCGGGTTCTAAATTTATAAATTATATAAAGCAATATATTATGAAAAAT
>CAYLYN010000372.1:0-1822 GCA_964387565.1 uncultured Rikenellaceae bacterium
GTAAGTGCGAAAATTCTATCTGTCAAGCAAAAAAAAAGTGTCCAAAATAAATAAATATTTTGAACACTTAGTACAGAACTCGCAGTTCCAGCACTGCCCAAGTTCTCCGATTAACCCAATCTGATCATTTGCTTTTTCTAAATAGAGTCAAATTACATCGCCTGTTAGCTTTAAATCATCATGGCAGATAAACAATGGAATAGTCAATATTAGTTCAGTCTCCAAATACCCCGAATTTATTTACGCAACGGACTTTACAGCCGTTACTTTACCTTTTTTAGCAGACGGCGGAAATCCGCCTTCTGTCACGGTAGTAACCCGGACAGTATTGTAATACCCAAAAGTATAGCGCCAAACTTCTTCCTTAACTTCCTCGACTGTCATATGCGCGGTGTCGAGTTTGTAGATCTTTTCCTTCTTAAGCGTTGCGAACCAACTTTCCATTCGCGCATTGTCGTAACACTTTGCTATGTCGCTCATGCTTTGAACAGCATGAAATCGACCAAGTGTCTTTTTATACTTCCGGCTCGTGTACTGGCTTCCCGCGTCGCTGTGAATGATGACTCCATCTCCTGGATTTCGCAGTTTATATGCGTCGCTTATTGCTTTGATGCAAAGCTCTTTTTTCATATTCGTGTCCATCGCCAGGCTTACAACCTCGGCTCGATAACAGTCGAGCACAGGTGCGATATAGAGAATCCCATCGCTGCACTGAACCTGTGTAATATCAGTTAGCCATTTTTTATCCGGTTCAGATGCCGTGAAATCTTTCTGTATGATATTATCCGGACGATCCGCTTTTTTGTCGGCTTTTGTAAGCCCATCGGGGCTTCTGCGGCTCTCATGGAGCAGGTTTCCTTTCTTCATCGCTCGTTTCACGGTCGAGTACGACCGGATTATGCCACGATGTTCCAGTGCTATCATCATTCTTTCAACCCCGTAGTTGTCGTTGTCCGGATGCTCGGCCAATATCCTATGGATTTCAGCAAGCAGGACTTGCCATGCTTTCGGTTTACTTCGATTTCGCTTCCATTTGTAGTATCCGCTTTCACTGACCGAAAGTGACGAGCACATCTGGCGGACGGGATATGCATTTTCCTGTGCGCGCACAAGAACGAACACAAACCGTCCGCCGGCTTCTATCTCTTCCGGTCTTCTACGAAAAAACCGAGAGCGTCCTTCAGGATCGAGTTTGCCTTTTGCAGCTCGCTATTTGCCTTTTTTAGCCGAGCGATTTCATCCTCAGGATTTGGCGATCCTTCTTTTGTATTGCTACTGTTTCTTGCTCGCTGTTTTCGCCAGTCGGCAAGTGTTCCGTACACAATGCCTAATTGCTCTGAAGCCTTTTTCAAACCGATTTCGTCTGACAATTTTAGCGCCTGTTCTCTAAAATCTTTGTCGTACCTTTTCATCCCGATACCTCGTTAAGTGTATTTTCGGATGTTTTAGTACTGAACTTTTATTATATCCCTCCAGTATACCCTGTCTCCGGAAACTATTCCTGTCCCTGTGAATGCAATGTCTGTTCTTTATTAAAAGGGATCGGATTACCTGATTGTCACCAGGCAGTCCAAATACATACACCTGACCCCGGGCCCGGCCTGCTTTAAAACTCTTTACCTGAAACACGTCCCGGAAATACGAGGGAAGGCCGTCTGATTCAAAGTAACTCACCAAGGGTTGGTAAAGCTGATGATCCTTTGGGGGAAGAGAATACACAAAAACAGGTTTTTGACCGGCAACAGACTCCTGCTGCGGCGCACTGGCGCAGGCTGCCAGCAGAAAAGAAAGCAGCAATACAAGTTTTATTTTCATCATAAGC
>CAYLYN010000373.1:0-1792 GCA_964387565.1 uncultured Rikenellaceae bacterium
CCTGTAACAGCTGACTTTTCATCCACATTACACACGTACATCACAGGCTTCATTGTAAGCAGGAACAGGTCATCAACATACTTCCTTTCATCATCCTTAACAGGTAAGGACCTTGCATTGTTGAATCCTTCAATATGCTCCCTGAAGCGGTTCAGTACTTCGACACCATGTTTTGCATCTTTGTCACCTGTCCTTGAAGCTCTTTCAAAACGTTCGATTTTCTTCTCCACCGACTCAAGGTCCTTAACCTGGAGCTCAAGGTCGATTGTCTCGAGATCCCTTACAGGATCGACGGAGCCATCAATATGAGGAAGCGAATCATCGTCAAAGCATCTCAGTACATGAATAAGTGCATCTGTATTCCTTATATCCCCAAGAAATTTATTCCCTACACCTTCACCTTTATTTGAACCTTTCGCAAGCCCGGGTATATCTACTATCTCAACAGTAGTCGGAACAATCCTGTCGGTAACCTGATATTTCTCAAGTTCATACAATCTTAGATCAGGAACCTGAACTACTCCTATGTTTGATTTTGTTGCACTGAAGGCATATGCATTAGTTTCGCCTTTTGTATTTGATATGCAATTGAAAATTGTAGTCTTTCCAACATTAGTTATTCCTATAATTCCACATTGAAGAGCCATTCTGAATTAAATTGGTTAATAATCGTCCAAAATTACCATAAATTCGTTGATTATTCAATATGAAAGTGCCCCCTGCCCGCTTCGCGGTCTTCCCCCTGAAAGGGGATCGATTTTGTAGCATAAATGTGTTAACTCAATTATCGAGATTAAGCCCCCCTTTAGGGGTCCCGATAGCTATCGGGATGGGGGGCAAAATAATTATATCTTTAAACCTTTCTCCGGTTCTGCTATCTAAGTTAATAAAGAGACATTATCAGTCAGGGCGAAAACATATATGATTTACTTAAGACAGATCTGAAAAAAGGTTTCAGGATGCTGGTTGAGAAGTATAGTTCAAGGCTATACTGGCATATTCGCCGGCTTGTGATACTTCATGAGGATGCTGATGATGCTCTTCAGAATACATTCATGAATGCATGGAAAAGCATAGGTGAATTCCGTAACGAAAGTGCTCTCTATACTTGGTTATATACCATTGCAACCAACGAAGCACTTACATTGATTAATAAACGTAAAAGAAACAGTGCTGTTTCGATTGATGATCTGGGAAGCTATTTTGAGAGTTCTCATGAAGGAAGTACCTGGTTCGACGGTGATGAAGCTGAAGTAAAACTACAAAATGCCATACTCCAGCTTCCTGAAAAGCAAAGAATTGTTTTTAACCTCAAATATTACGATGAAATGACCTATGAGGATATGTCCGGAGTCCTTGGCACATCAGAGGGTGCACTCAAGGCATCCTATCATCATGCTGTTAAAAAAATAGAAAAAATTATTGCAGGAAGTTAAACCATACAAAGATTAAACCATCTAATATAAAGATGAATAATATCAACAAAATACCAGGCAAAAATCCATTCAAAGTTCCTGAAGACTATTTTGAAGAGGTAAACAGCAAAATCATATCAGCAACTGCTGGTGAAACAGATTTGCCGGTCAGGAAAGGGATCTTCAGGAAAATAAGACCGTATCTCCTTGCAGCCGCAACAGTTACAGGTTTTATTTTGATCAGTTATGTAACGGTCAGAATGATCACCGGAAACAGGGAGCTGCCAGATGCAGGCTTCGCACAGACTTTAACTACGCCCTATTTAAATGATTTAGATATTTATACAATCGAAGAGAGTATTGAAACTCCTGATCTC
>CAYLYN010000374.1:0-1788 GCA_964387565.1 uncultured Rikenellaceae bacterium
TAAATAATCATGAATATGTACTGGAAGTTGCTTGTGAAGATGCGCGGTATTTTGCCTGGTCAGATGTAAAGAAACTGCCTTGGCGAGTTAGTAAGACATCAGGTTCAGCCGGATTTGTTGTGCCGATTGATGGTCGCACCGTCAATGGAGAAGTCACACTTTCATTTATGGGTCAATATAAACTTTTACAAGGCAAGGCTCAGGAAGTTGAGGTTAGCTGGGAGCAATCTAGTTTATTATCCGATAGTTTGATTAGCTCTTGTCAGGCGCATGGCCTAACTTGTTGCGATCTGGCGACTGAAGTCGGTTTAGGCGAGGCGTTCTCTCGAGGAGTAAATGATTGTCAGGCTGCTTGTTATGCAGTCTGCGTGCGCCGCCCCAACATTCTATTTTTCCAGAGTGATCCACCAGCTGACGCCATTACCAGGCAAGTGAAATTAAATAGGAATAACACCTTTATCTTGTTTAACTACACGGTTGAACAAACTGATCAGCCACTTAAGCGAGTGACCATTGATTTTGGTGATGGCACCAGTGAAAGCTTTGACACTCATCGTGGCAAGGCCACTAAGGAGTTTGCGTGCGACCAGCCGGAGTGTCGTTACACCGTTCAAATATCGGCGATGGATGAAGGCGGGGTGTCTTCAGCCAATCAGCGAATCAGCAAACTGGAAATAGTTATCCAATAAGGCAAAAGTGTGTATACTAAATGTATGCACAAGCGATTTCATCAATGGGGTTTCACCCTAATCGAACTTTTAGTAGTAATTTCCATCATCGGCGTCCTTATTGCCTTGGGTACAGCTAGCTATACCACTGCCCAGAAAAAAGGCCGTGATGCTAAGCGGCAAGCGGACATGAAGGCAGTTCAGAGTGCTTTGGAACAATATAATTCAATTCATGGCGTATATCCGCCTAATGACACCGAGAACGCTGACTTATTGGAAGTCTTGCCAGCTGGTTGGCCGACAGATCCCAAGACTGGCCTAGCATATCCCAAAACCTTTGATACAGCGGCCGGCAGTTACTGTATTTGCGCTCAACTAGATCAAGAAGGAACCGGTAATGCCACGGACGCCAGCTGTTCTTTTGGTCAAGGTGCAGACTCAGACTACTTTTGCGTTACTAATCTAATGTAATTATGAAAAGAATAAACGGATTTTCTTTTATCGAGCTTTTGGTAACGATTGCCATCTTGGGAATCCTGACCACTATTGCCGCTGTCAGTTTCCGTGGGGCTAATAAAAATGCCCGCGACACTCAGCGCCGAGCGGAAATTCAGGAAATAAAAGGTGGCATTGAAGAGTATCGATTGGTATCTGGCGTCTATCCCAATGTTGATTCCAGTTCGCAAGGAATATTGCTGAGTGCTTTACAACCTGATTACCTGAGCCGAAATTACGTTGACCCACTAAACAAGGCCCTGAATGGGGTCAGTTATTATTATCACTACAATTATGTTGGGGCGAGCGGATGTAGTTATGCACTCTATGCCTTAATGGAAAATGATGGCAATGTTCAATTATGCCCGTCTGAATGTGGCGTGTCTTTAACTAACATTTATTGTGTAAGTGAATAATTATGAAAATATTTAAATCACAATCCGGTTTTACGTTTATAGAGGTATTAGTGGTAGCTGTATTGATCGTCGTCTTAACCACAATTGCCATGGTTTCATATCGATCAATTTCAGCAAATACCCGTGACGCGCGGCGCAAACAAGACGCAGACAATATTAGAGTTGCCTTGGAAAGTTATCGTCAGGCGAATGGTGCCTATCCATTAGCT
>CAYLYN010000375.1:0-1766 GCA_964387565.1 uncultured Rikenellaceae bacterium
GTCATATAATTCCCTTACAAAATCCTCCCGCATCACGGTTGAAACATACCACTCTTCTACTCCTCTTATTCCTTTGGGATCTTTAAGCTGCATGGCAGGAACAAGAGCAATATCGCCAAGAGCTGTACCGCCCAGGGAAGCAACGACAGCCTTGTTTTGACAGTCTGCGGCATCAACCTGGTCTTTCCAGTACTTAAGATCGCTTTCGGTCACATATCCGAATTCTTCAAGGTTATCCTCAACCCTGAGTGTGGAGTCATCCACTGGTTTCTGCCTGTCGATAGCATCAAAGAAATAACCACTCCTTGGCATTATGGCAGTTGGAGGAAAGGATGTATCGCCCTCCGGATAGATCAGCATATCACCCCGGTCATTATAGTCGTAGTTAAAATTCCCGGGAAACATAACTTCCTGACCCCAAAGAGTTCTATGTACTTTCCAGTTCTCATTAGGTATTCCGAACATATTATTTAGTCCGAAAAGTCCTGTTGTATCAATATCCATCGCTTTAATAAGCTCCTGATCTATTTCGCCGAGCATCTGGTAAGGTTCAATAACTTTTACCGGACGTTTTTCAAGTCCATAATATTCACGGAGCTTTTCAACTATGAGTACATGAATTCCTGTTACAGCTGTTGAACCAAAATCCACAACCACCCTGTCAGGTTGCTGATGATTTATTGTCTTGAGGAAATTCGCCTTTGATGATAATGACATTTTACCAGATTTTAATTTTTCATTTCGATTTAAAGATAATTGATTCCGGATATTTTAACATTTCTTAATTAAGATTCTTGCCCCATTAATTTCAGATTGAGTTATCTTTGCAATATGATTACTGATTATCAGATACCTGAGCCAATTCTGTTTAATCCCTTAAAACATCACCTGGGATTTATCAGGGATTTTGTTAAGACCAGGTCTGAAGTTGAATCCATGACCACCGATTTAGTCCTTATGAGAGAAATGAAACATATCGGGACATCGGTAATGGATGTATACTCCGGCAACCTCTCGATAAACAGAATTTGCAGTGAGGTGCTGAGTTTTCTTTCTGAAAAAAGTCTGGAGGACAGGATGGTCTTCTCATCCTGGACCGGCATTAAAATGAATGAGTACAGGATCATTATGTTGTCAGACACTTCGGAATGGATATTGAAGTATCATGACGGCATCGGGAGATTTGTACATATATTTCCTGCCCGGGGAAGCAGGTATTCCTTCAGAATTAAATCCAACACCCTGAAATCAGCATTGCTCTATTATATAAAAATAGGGAAGGATTACATTACAGGAGATGATCTGAACAGTGTCAGGCCAATGCTTGGTCTGTCTCCTGTAAAGAATACCTCTGATGCAGAAGCTATAACAGAAATGATTGAGATTTTAAGAAACTAGATATAAATAACTATGACCAAAACAGTAAAAAGAGTATTAATAACAACCGGAATTATACTTACAATTATTGCACTCATTGCTTTTAACAGGTTTGCTTCAAACAGAGGCAAGGTGGTTTTGTTTGCTGAAGCAAAAAGCGATGTGTTTGAAATCTCCGTTTCAAATTCCGGTGAACTTATTGCGGAAAAATCGGTAGAGATACTGGGCCCTCAAATGGCTCAGGGCAGAAGAAATATGGGAGGTCGCGGTCACAGTAACATGCGTGCAATGGACCTGAAGATACAGGACATTGTTCCTGAGGGTACCTATGTAAGCAAAGGCGATTATGTAGCTCAGATTGACCGTACACAGTATGACAACAGCCTTAA
>CAYLYN010000376.1:0-1712 GCA_964387565.1 uncultured Rikenellaceae bacterium
TAAGGGTCAGCTTCACTCCTTACAAAAGATCACTTACTGATATTCAGATTGATGTACAAAAAGCTATTGATAGTATCGAAATGCCATCAGGTGTTATGGTTCAGATTTCAGGAGCTATTAAAGAACAGATGGATGCTTTTATGGACATTGCAATGCTTATTCTGCTTAGTCTCATTCTGGTATACCTGATAATGGCTTCCCAGTTCGAATCAATGAAGATGCCATTCATAATTATGTTCTCAATTCCCTTTGCTTTTTCAGGAGTTGCAATAGCCTTATTTGTAACCGATACAACATTGAGCGTTATTTCGGCAATCGGAGCTGTAATGCTTATCGGAATTGTTGTTAAAAATGCCATAGTGCTTGTTGACTTTATAAACCTTATGCGCGAAAGAGGTAATGAACTTTATGATGCCATTACAATCTCAGGGCGCTCACGTCTCAGACCAGTCATAATGACTTCTGCAACTACTATTCTCGGAATGTTCCCTCTGGCAATGAGTAAAGGATCAGGTTCCGAACTATGGAGCCCGATGGGTATATCAGTTATAGGGGGACTGATTTTTTCAACACTGGTTACATTAATACTTGTTCCGGTTATTTATGCTATATTCTCAAAACGCGGGATAAGGAACCGGAACCTTGCAGTTTATTCGGATTTTGATTTCATGAATGGCAACGGGGATACTAAATAAATCATTTCTAAACTAATTAGCTGATTATGAAAGCAGTAATGATAATATTCAACCAGGCACATACCGAAAAGATTGAGTATATGCTTGACAGGCTCGGAATAAATGGTTACTCCCTGTGGGAAAATGTTCAGGGCAGAGGAACAAAAACAGGAGTTCCCCATATGGGAACTCATACATGGCCGGAAATTAACAAAAGTGTTCTCACAATTCTGGAGGATGACCTGGTTGACAAGGTTCTTGATACCGTGAAGAAAATTGATGCAATTAACGAAGAAGTTGGTATCAGGGCATTTGTATGGGATGTCCTGAAATCAGTCTGATAATTTTTAAATGGAAGTATGGGGATCGCGGCAGATCATTTTGCAGCAATCCCCTTTTTTTTATATTTACACAATGATGTCAGATAGTCAGAATAACAGGAAAATCAGGATCAAGAAAAGCAGTAATCTGTTCAAACTGTTATATCAGCTTGCGGTTTTTGCTGCTCTGCTGTATATGGGATTCAGATTATGGACCGATAAAGCTTATATTCCTGACTTCGAAGCATATTGTCCTTTCGGGGGATTACAGGCCCTGGGCAGTTACATTAATCTGAATTCGCTTTCATGTTCTATGACTACAATGCAGATCATGATGGGAGTCATGCTTTTCATAGCTGCGGCTGTATTCAGCAAGCTCTTCTGTGGATACATATGTCCCCTTGGTACAGTTAGTGAATGGCTGGGAAAACTGGGAAACAGACTGAAAATAAAGATACACATCTCTGAATCAGTCGACAGTTCATTGAGAGCTCTTAAATACATGCTGCTTTTCATTACTTTCTATTTCACACTTATATCGAGTGAGCTGTTCTGTAAAAAGTTCGATCCATACTATGCCGCAGTGACAGGTTTCGGATCGGATGTTGTAATTGTATACTCGGTTATTGCGATAGCCATTCTTATTTTAGGATCGTTGCTGTTCAGATTTTTCTGGTGCAGGTACATGTGTCCTTTCGGAGCTCTGACAAATATTTTC
>CAYLYN010000377.1:0-1666 GCA_964387565.1 uncultured Rikenellaceae bacterium
ACCAGGCCAGATTTTCCCCGGAGAATGTCGGCAGAGCCCTTGTTGAAGTTTACAATAAAGTTCTGAATGATATAGAATAATCCCGATTAACTGAATACTTTTGTTTTATATATCGAAATAAATAAAATTTCATAAATGGAAATTCCTGCTAAACTCAAGACTGCCATACCTCATCTTACAGCCATTATAATATTTGTCATTCTCTCAATGGCATACTTCTATCCATTGCTCGAAGGCAAGGTAATGCATACCAATGATGGTACCGTTGCCCAGAATGCTGCAAAAGAGATAAGTGACTTCAGGGCAAAATACGGGAAGGAACCTCTGTGGACAAACAGCATGTTCAGCGGAATGCCTGCATATATGATCTCAACACTTTACAAAGGCAACCTGATGAAATTTGTAAATACAGGTCTGAACTTTTTAAAACATCCGGCATCATCAATTTTCCTGATAATGATCGGTTTCTATTTTCTTCTTCTGATGTTCAGGACCGAATTCAGGCTCTCCATTGCGGGGGCCATAGCCTATGGATTTTCCACTTATTTTTTCTTCATACTTGCTGCAGGGCATAATACAAAAGCACTTGCAATTGCATATATGGCTCCAATGATAGGAAGCATAATCTATGCCTACAGATATGATGCTTTTAAGGGTGCTCTGCTCACCACATTCTTTCTGACACTGGAAATACTGGCAAATCATCCTCAGATAACCTATTATGCACTGATATCCATACTTGTTTTTATTGTGGTGGAAGGCATATATGCGATCAGGGAGAAGGAGAAAATGAAATTTGTCAGAAGTTCCCTGATACTGATCATTCCGCTTCTTCTTTCAGTCGGAATGAATTTCAGTTCACTTTATTCAACCTGGGAGTATGGCAAGTACTCCACAAGGGGCAAGTCAAATCTTGAAACCGGCGATACAGACAAAACAGAAGGACTCGATAAATCCTATATTGTTCAATGGAGCTACGGTGTGGATGAAACGCTTACACTACTTATTCCAAATTTTAAGGGTGGTGCGAGTAAACCCTTTGACAAAACATCTGAAACAGTTACAGTCCTCAGAAGAAATAATGCCGCACAGTATGCCAGTCAGTTTTTTCAGTACTGGGGTACTCAGCAATGGGTAGACGGACCAAGATATGTCGGGGCAATCATATTTTTCCTTTTTGTTCTGGGCCTCCTGATAGTAAAAGGTCCCGAGAAATGGTGGTTATTAAGTGCCACGGTCCTTTCAGTAATGCTGGCCTGGGGTAAGAATTTCATGCCTCTGACCAACCTCTTCCTCGATTATTTTCCAGGATACAACAAATTCAGGGCTGTGACCACAATTCTTGTTATAGCCGAGTTTTGTATCCCTTTCCTGGGAATACTTGCGCTGAGAAACATTTTTAACGGTACAACCCCCAGAAAGGAGCTTTTCAAGGCCCTTAAAATAGCAGCAGGGATTACCGGGGGTATTACACTTATTTATGTTCTCTTCCCTGGCCTTGCAGGTTCATTTATTTCACCTTCCGAGTCAGGAATTGAGCTTCCCGACTGGCTCTCTGCTGCACTTATATCCGACAGGCAGAAGCTTCTCAGGGGAGATTCATTCAGATCTCTTTTACTTATCATCATGGGTGCATCAATAATTTTAGCATACTCTTATGAAAAAC
>CAYLYN010000378.1:0-1661 GCA_964387565.1 uncultured Rikenellaceae bacterium
CCTTTTGTATCTGCTCAATTAAGATTAACATAACAGTTATGAGGTTTCATGTGTTAATAATTTTGATTTTAATGGTCACAATGAACCGACATGCCGTATTTTTTCATGTTTTTCTGTGCTTTTAAAACATGTCGGTTTCACATTATTTTTTTATTGAATTTTAACTCCAAAGCCTGTCATGAGAACTCTTCTGATCCCACTCCGGAGTAGGCAGGAAGTAACCATTAGCTCTTGGCGAGAGATGTTGCTTGATCACATCCTCATTAAGATCAATTCCCAGACCAGGAGAATCGAGAGGGACAGGGGCATAACCTTTCTCAATAATAGGTTGCTTTCCTGTCATCTTCACAAGGCTTTCCCACCATGGAAGGTCAACAGAATGATGTTCCAGTGCAAGGAAATTCTGTGTAGCAGCAGCGCAATGAACATTGGCCATAAAGGATATTGGAGTACCTGCCTGGTGCATTGCCATTGCAATACCATGTTCCTCAGCATAATCTCCGATTTTTTTAGTCTCAAGAAGTCCACCTGAAGTAGCAAGGTCGGGATGGACTATATCAACAGCTCTGGCATCGATAAGCGGTTTGAACCCGTTGAGCAGATAAATATCCTCACCGGTAATCATCGGTGTTTCAAGAGCATCTGATAAAATCTTCCACTGATCAGTATACTCCCATGAAACTATATCTTCCATCCAGGCGAGCCTGAATTTTTCCAGTGCGCGTCCAAGCCTGATACCGTTGTTAAGGTCAAAATGACCAAAATGGTCTGTTGAAATAGGTATCTCATAACCGACATGCCCACGTACATCTTCCACAATTCTTGCAAGTTCTTCCAATCCTTTATCAGTTATCTGAATCTGAGTGAAAGGATGCTTGGCATTTCCATATCCCATATAGCTCCTGGTATCGTACTGACCTGATCCGCCATCCCAGAACTTATGGTTTACAAGCATATCCGGCTTACCCTTAAGTTCATTTATTGAGACATCCATTTTAAGCCATGTATATCCCTGGTCCTCAACACGGTATTTGATCTTTGCAATCTGATCCTCTTCTGATTTACCTTCAGGAGTATCTGCATAAAGCCTTACTTTATCACGATATCTTCCTCCGAGCAACTGCCATGCAGGAACACCATAAGCTTTTCCGGTCAGATCCCATAATGCCATTTCAACACCACAGACTCCTCCTCCCTGTCGGCCATGAAAACCAAACTGCTTAATGATTTTGAAGATCATCTCAACGTTACAGGGATTCAAACCGAGTATCCGGCTCTTCAGCATAAGAGCATACCTGGGATCAGCACCGTCACGAACTTCACCAAGGCCATAGATACCCTGGTTTGTGTCTATTCTGATCATTGCAGTTCCACCAAGTACATTTGTCAGAGCCACCCTCATATCAGTGATTTTAAGATCAGAGGGAGCGGATGATCTGCTTACTTTCTGAGTTGTTTGTGCAATTGTATCTTCAATTGACAAATGCATTAAGCCACCAAGGGCAATTCCCCCGAAAGCAGCCTTTTTCAGGAAGCTGCGACGGTCATTGGATGTACGGGGATTATTTATCTCCGCTTCAATGGCAGCTGCTTCAGCCTGCTCATTTCTTCTGTTTTCTTCTGTGATCTTTTGAATTATACTTTTCATAATTATTAGTATT
>CAYLYN010000379.1:0-1609 GCA_964387565.1 uncultured Rikenellaceae bacterium
GTATTAACCCTCCTTTAGGCCTGCCCTGAGCTTGCCGAAGGCTGGGGGCAGGGGGGCTTTAACGTCAGGCAGTCATACCCAACCATCACCCCATTGCGCCTTGCGTCGTGCGTCGTGTGCCGTGCGCCCATGCGCAATCAAATAATGATCTCCCTTGCCCAAAGCTTTTCCAGGAAATCCCTCCATGGCAGAACCATAATATTGTCTATCTTCCTTGGATAGGGATCTGTGCTTATAACTATCGATCTCTTAACTTTATAATCCTCTCCAAAACTTTTTAGTCCTTTAAGATGACGAGGTGTAACCGAACTGGTCGATTTTACTTCCACTGCTACTTCATTTTCTCCAAGAATAAAATCCACCTCGAGCTGCGATGCTGTACGCCAGTAGCTTATTTCATAATTTATACCTGAGTAATGGCTGTGCGAATATAATTCATGATAAATGAAGTGTTCAAATGCTTTTCCAAAAGACTCACTCCCGGGTTCAATGCGACTTCGTTTCAGCAAGAAATTAGCTACCCCGATATCAAAATAATAAAATTTTGGTGCAAGAATAACCCTGCGCTTTGGTTTTTTCTGATAGGAAGGTAAAAACCTGCCTGTCATTGTATCCTCAAGTATCTGGAAATATTCCCTGATCGTTGGAGAACTTACTCCGCATTCTGAAGCAATGTTTGAATAATTCACCATCTCTCCATTTGAGAAAGCAGCAGCTTCAAGAAATCTCGAAAATGATGAAATATTCCTTATCCTTGCTTCTGCCTGGATCTCATCCCTCAGATAGCTCCCTATATAAGACGACAGCAATTTATGAGGGTTATCAGCCATGTAATGACGTGGTAATAATCCGTTGTTAAGGGCCTTTACCAGACTGAAACCGGGTATCTCAGCAAATACGAGCGGATATAACTCATGCCTCATAGCTCTTCCTCCCAGTAAATTGCCTCCTGAACGCAAAATCTTCCTGGGACTCGATCCACTTAAAATAAACTGAACATCCCTGTTGACAATAAGCCATTGAACATCATTCAGTAATGACGGCATCCTTTGAATTTCATCAATTATGACAGGTCCCGATACAACAGAGGCATCAATTATTTCCCTTAGCAGATCAGGATTCCTTATAAACCGGTTGTACTCCGATGCCAGTAAAAGGTCGAAGTACAGGGAATCGGGAAATAACTTCTTTAGCAAAGTGCTTTTACCTGTCTGTCTTGCTCCCCATAAAAAAGTACTCTCCTTCCCCTGACTATTTAAATCCTGCTTCCTCAGATACATGATAATTTAATGTTTTGGTTTTTTATATCATGATATTTTAAAGTACAAATGTATGAATTTTTCCGGATTCAAAAATGCATATGGGTGAATGGCGGAGGGCGGAGGGCGGAGGGGGACAAGGTTGAGATGTTTTACCACGGAGTGTAACAGAGTAAGTCCGGAAGTTTCACTGTTTATACTCCGTATTTACTCTGTGATACCCAGTGTAACTCCGTGGTTCAAAAGAAAAGCCCGTCGTTAAGACGAGCTTTCAGAATCGTATTAAAACCCCCGCTCCGCTGAAGCGGAGCTGCCCCCTGCCCCCGGTCTCCGCCTCCCGATAGTTATCG
>CAYLYN010000380.1:0-1607 GCA_964387565.1 uncultured Rikenellaceae bacterium
TTATTTAATAGATTGAATAACAGATGTTTAATTATAATATTTACGTATGAAAAAGCTAACTTTAATGATTCTGGCTGTCACGCTGATCAGCTATTCATCAATTTCACAAAGTGTCAAATGGTCACCTGAAGACATAAAACTGCTGACCAAGGAATGGACAGGGGAACGAACACCTGATGGAAGACCAAAGGTATCTGATGAACTCCTTGAAAGACTAAAGGCAATTTCTATGGAAGAGTGCTGGGGCTTTCTTAAAGGAAAGGGCTATGAGAACCAGTTTGAAAACTTTTCAAGTACCAGGGAGACTCCATGGGTGATTATTCACCCTGACAAGGTGATGACCGGTCGTGTTGTGACAGCACAGTTTATGCCTTTAAGGAAAGATTTTGATGCCTATGTGCAGGAGATTGGGAAGAAGCAGAATATGACATCTCCTGTAACAAACTACGCACCTATAAACGCACTGACAGAGGGAGATGTTTATGTAGCTGACAGCTATGAGAAAATTGCAAACGGGACACTTATTGGTGATAATCTTGCAAATGCAATTTATAAAAACGGTAAGCGCGGTATTATCTTTAACGGATCAGTCAGAGACCT
The DNA here is from genome assembly GCA_964387565.1 of uncultured Rikenellaceae bacterium. Classification (GTDB taxonomy): domain Bacteria; phylum Bacteroidota; class Bacteroidia; order Bacteroidales; family VadinHA17; genus LD21. The sequence goes on from CAYLYN010000380.1 coordinate 601, forward strand.
GGAAGGCCTTGGTGAAATTGAAGGATTCAATGGGTGGATACGTGGTTCAGATCCTTCAGCAATACAACAGATGATGTGTGCTACAGTAAATGCTCCGATCCGCATTGGAAGAGTAACCGTACTTCCCGGAGATGTCGTTCTAGCCAAACCAACCGGTGTTACATTTATCCCTCCTCACCTTGTTGCTGAATGCGTATTGTCAGGTGAATATGTAGCTTTACGAGACAAGTTTAATTTCTTCTGTATCCAGACCAAAAAGTTCAAGTATGACAATGAACGTTTTGTTGATGTAACCCCTGAAGAACTTGATAAAGCATTTGTTGAATGGGTCAATACAAAAGATGATCTTCCTATGCCTAAAAAAGACCTGTTTGATTATATGGAAAAAATGAAGGCTGAGAGAGCCAAGAGAAGGGCTGAAGCAGAAGCAAGAAAGGCAAAGGAATAATTCAATATCCATAAAGTAAAACAGATATAATGAGAAAGTATTATTTAATTTTTGTGATCTTTTTTGCAGTATCAATTTTATCATCCTTTAGCCAGAATGTGCAGGATAAGGAAGTTGCTGCTGCAGTGGAAAGCCTGATGAAAGGCATTGTCGATGCCGATAAGAATCTTCTTCAGGAGCTTACCGCGGATGGACTTGTGTATGGACATTCAAGTGGTAAGGTACAGAACAGATCCGAGTTCATTGATGAGGTCATTATCAGTAAACCCCTTGATTTTGTCAAGATCGAACTGCTGGACCAAACCATAAAGGTTATTGGTAATGCTGCAGTGGTACGGCATATACTATCAGCAGAAATTACCAATAATGGTGTGCCGGGTAGCCTTAAGATCGGGAATATGCTTGTATGGCAGAAACAAAAGGGGAAGTGGAAGCTGATTGCCCGGCAGGCTTATAAATTGTAAGCTTAAATATTCAGATAGTTATTCAAGCGGGGATGATAATATTGTCCCCGCTTTTTATATGGATTTTAACCCGACAATATTGAGGACCAAAGTCC
>CAYLYN010000381.1:0-1603 GCA_964387565.1 uncultured Rikenellaceae bacterium
GCAACCTGATGCAGGTGACAGGTGATACCGGTGCCTGGCTCCGGGAAGCCATGGGAGCCCTTGTACTCTGTGGAGTGCCTGATGAAAAGTACTGGCCCTACAGGGTGAAGGACTTTGACAAAGAGCCTACCGGGTTTGTCTACGCACTGGCTGAGAACTACTCGACAATAAAATACTTCTGTCATGATCCGCAGGGTTCAGATACTCAGTCTGCTGATGTTCTGGCATCGGTCAAAAGCTACCTTACGGCCGGCATACCATCCATGTTCGGCTTCTGGGGGTTCGAGTCGTTTGAAGAATCCGCTGCCCCGGGTGACATACCTTATCCCTGCAAGGGAGAGAAGGCGCAGTGGGGTCATGCCGTCATGGCTGTCGGCTATGATGATGAACATAAGATCACCAATCTGAAATGCAACCTGTCAACCAAAGGTGCGCTGCTTATCCGCAACTCCTGGGGAAAACAATGGGGCGACAACGGCTATGGCTGGCTCCCATATGACTATGTCCTCAACGGCCTCGCCCTCGACTTCTGGTCAATCATTGACATGAAGTGGATTGACACAGGCAATTTTGGTCTTTGAGAGTCCGTGTAACTTGTTTCCGGTTTGTGGTTACAGAAATAAGAAATCCGGAACTCAAATACTGTCGTACGGAATGCAGGGAATAGACATTAGAATACTCTTGAATAAAGGGGAAGACCTGAAAACAGAGTTTAAAAGCTCGTTTAATAATGAGGTCATTGAAACTCTCGTTGCCTTCGCCAATACCTCCGGAGGATCAGTGCTTATTGGAGTCACTGATGATAAAAGAGTCTGTGGCATTTCACTGAATTCAGAATCAGTCAGGAACTGGGTAAATGAAATAAAAAGTAAGACCTCTCCATCAATAATACCCGATGTTGATATTATACGTTATGGAAATAAAAAAGTAGTTTTCCTGTCTGTTGATGAATTTCCAATAAAACCGGTTTCATTCAGAGGTAAATACCTGAAACGGGTGGCGAACTCAAATCATACTATTAGCACAAGAGAAGTTGTTGATCTTCATTTGCTTTCTTTTAATACCAGTTGGGACTATCACACAAACAATCAGTTTTCCTATAAAGATATTTCAATTGAAAAAGTGCGAATGGCAATTGAAAGAATTATCCGTTCGGGAGGACTTGTTACTGAGGATCCGGAAACATTTCTGGTCAAATCTGATCTGATTAGAGGCGGACTACTGACGAATGCCGCATATTTATTGTTTAAGAAGGATGATTCTGTTCTTACTGCAATTGAATTGGGACGTTTTCAGACAGATATAATTATTAAGGATTCGGTCAGGACGAAAGCTGACATACTGTCTCAGACAGATGATGTAATGAATTTTGTCGTGAAGCACATTAACAAAGAGATAATAATAACAGGAGAGGCCCAAAGCATACAAAAGTGGCAATACCCTCTAGAAGCTGTCAGAGAGGTAATTATGAATATGATTGTTCATCGTGATTATCGCCTGGCATCCGATTCTATCGTAAAAATTTACGATGATAGGATTGAATTTTATAATCCCGGAAGATTGCCTGATAATCTGACGGTTGAAGACCTTCTTACAAATAATT
>CAYLYN010000382.1:0-1596 GCA_964387565.1 uncultured Rikenellaceae bacterium
ATGAGGTATATACATGATTTTTTACCCCGCCTGTTTTACAAGCAGGGTTTAAATTTGTAATTTCACCCATCTCAAAGAACTTTTTTGTTTAATTACTCTGGAGGTACTGTTTTCGATGGCAGTATCTCCTTTTTTATTCTTGTTAAATATAGTCATAAATATTTGATATTTAAAATATTACACTTATTATCTCTCCATAACACAGCTTGTTTTTTCGCTTTTCCAGCCAGTGTTTTGATTCAAATATTTTTCCGACCCACTGGACTAATTCTTCAATTGCAGAACCTTGTCTATTTAAAATGTCACGGAACTTTCCCTCGTTACTTTTCAATGTTTTAAAGCATTTGTCAAGACTTAATAACTTACCTTTTGCCTTGTAAATGCTATGCCTGTAAACCAGTATAATTTCCCAGTTGACCATGATCAGCAACAATTTAGAATAGAGCAGGCACAGGAACCGTTCAATTCTCATTTTCCGTGTGGCTTGTATGCCAAAGGTTGATTTCCATACCTTAAAGATCAACTCCACCTGCCACCGTACTTTATAAAACAGAGGTACCGCGTGGGTATTCAACATATCTTCTCCGGCATTGGTGACAAACAGGTTGAACCTGGCCCTTTCGGTGTACCCGGTACTTGTCTTATAACCTTTCTTGTGGTTGTATGCCTTTACCTTGCGTACCCGTTGTTCATAAATCTGATCCGGCATCCGTTCAATAATCAGCCTTACCGGCATTTTTTCTTCTTTGCCTATCAATACTTGTTTTTCCATTTTGGCAATCCCGGTTTGTTCCATGTAATGGTACAGTTTCCCAAAATCCAGTTCTACCAGCACTCCTTTTATTTGTTCATACACGGTTGTTTTAAAATTCAACCGACTGATAAAATAAGCCTCTGCCTGTTGGATTTCGGATAACACATCAAGGGAAAAGTATCCAAGGTCACGGATAATCAAATCGCCCTGTTCAATATCGGTGTATTTTTCCTGTGCATCTTTTGAATCCGGATGGTTGCCGGGGGTAAGTGCCAAATCCATTACCGACCCACTTTTCAGGTCAAATTCATATTGGATGCACGCACTTGCAGGTGAGGCACATCCTCCAAAACCGGGCAGCCATTCCTGTAACTGTTTATGAACATCGAACTTGGTCGAATCTTTTATTCTGATCCGGTTGAACCGTTTCATTAAACCAATATCCAGGCTTTCCGAAATTTGATTAGCCATCTGCTTTTGAAGCAGCCTGTGCACAAATTCTACCGCATGACTGTTCATCCGTTGGTCCAGCCCCTGTTTGGATATGTCCACCTGATGACCGGAACTGGCTTCAACCGAAAGCTGGTTCAGGCTCAAACACTGATCCTGTGAGGAGTTATAAAGCAATAAATCAAGGAACTTAACTGCTGTTATTTTTGAAGACCGCCGGATGAACTTGCTCTTGATGGCTTGTTCATGGATAAAATCCTCAGAAAAAACCGAAGATATTTTCTTTACCAACTTACTTTCAAAGGGGTCAGCATCCCCCTTATTATTTATGCATTTTTAATACCACAATACCTTTTCAATCAATACTATGTCTCTTAGCTTGACGGCTATGC
>CAYLYN010000383.1:0-1584 GCA_964387565.1 uncultured Rikenellaceae bacterium
CGTTATCACTAAAGGAATAACCGATTTTAATATACCCTGAATTGGTGTTTTGTAAAGAATTATGAAACAGACACCTTAGTATCCTGAATATTTTCGTTTGATCAACTAATATTTCCTCACCGGAGGATTTTTGTATCTCAGTAATAAGTTCTATATCCTCCTTGCCGCTTTTTCTCAATATTTCCCTGAATTCGGTAAAAAGCAAATCAAGCAGATTATTTGTATTACAGTAAACTTCATCACTGGATGAACTACCTGTATCAACAAGAGTAGACTCAAGAAAATTCTCAAATAATGAAATTAGCTTCTCACATGTGAAATATATCTGATTTACAAATTCTTCCTTCTCAGGATCCTGAAGTCTGCTGTCCTTCAGGAGAAATGAAAAGGCTACAATAGCATTCATGTGTGTTCTTATTTCATGAGACATGCCGTTTAACACTGATGTGTTGAATGCTATTGTTTTTGAAAACGGATTTGAACCAGATTCCATAACATGGGATGAACCATTATATGTTTCTCCCCTGGAGCTATTATTTCCTTGAATTTCAAACATAAAAAATGATCAATAATGGTCACTTAATCTTTCTCAGTATCTTCTTTGCCTCCTTGCTGTAAAGACCATCTTCCTCCCTTATTGAGACCAGCAGGCTGGATGCTTTTGCTTTATCCTGTGTTTTAAGATAACATAATGCAAGGTACCATCTGGCAGACTCAATAAAGAGGTTGTCGTTGTCATTAATCACAGTAGTAAATGAACTTTTTGCTTCAGAGTATCTCTTCACCTCCATGTTCGATACCCCTGAAAGCAGATGAGTCTGCATGTCTTCAGGATTTTTTTCCAGTACCTTGGCAAACTGAGATGCAGCATTTTTATAATCCTGTTGATTATAATATTTCAAACCAAGAACATAATCAGTATTTTCATTATATGCAGAGGACCTTTGGGATGCGGGAGCTTCATATGTTTTGTAAAATTCAGTAACTATCTCTTCGCTTGTAAGAGTGCGGCCATTAAACAGAATAAGACTGGTTATTATTGCTGCTCCTGCAAATACAGCAGCATACCTTACCATAGCGATTCTTCTCAAATCGCCTGCCTTTTTCCTTACAGCCCTTTGCTTTTCAATTTCCGCCAGTTTGGTACGGAGAGATATAGTTGCCTGTTTCCTAAGGATCTCTTCACTTTTTTTGCGCAGATCAACTTCACGTCGGAGATCTTCATTACCCTCAATTTCGAGGATAAACCATCGCCTTTCTGAATCGGTCATTTCCAATGAAATATACCTTTCAATGAAGTATGAATAGTCTTTCGTCTTCATGCTATTAGATTTATTAATATGTCTTATATAATCAGACAATTAAAAGTCTGAAACAATTATACCACTAACTGCACGTTATAATGCAATCAAACAATATTTTCAATACTTCCTTATATAATTTCCAATATCTCTTCCATCTCTGGAAGACCATCAGAATATATAAGTCCAAAATAAAATGACACTCAAAAACCAGTTGTTGTCACTTATTGGTTTTCAATGAACATTTATTTAAATCTTTGTAGGAGGAGGAACCGGAATATCA
>CAYLYN010000384.1:0-1573 GCA_964387565.1 uncultured Rikenellaceae bacterium
GTTGTTCTAGAAGGAATTCCTTGTCAAATGGGATATACTGTTCCCGTTTCATATTCTGAATTTTGGATTAATAATATGGTAAAATTAAGATTTACAGTGAAAAAATTATATGAAAACAATTGATTTATAACATCATGAGATAAGGAAATCTATTTACACATTCTCAGAAAAGAAAGACAAAATATCTTTCCTGCAACATTCCGGATTCAGTATCGTCTTTAGCCAAATAAAATTATAGTATTTATATAAGGTATACTCAATTCTAATTATTATCCCATGCCATGTATAGACAATTATTCCTGTTGCTGCTGCTTTCATATATTTTCTCACAGAATCTGATCGGGCAAGAAATTAAAACCTTTGCTACTCCAGGTGAAAAACACATTATTACCTCCGATGGTGTTGATCTTTATGTAATGGTGAAAGGAAACGGAAAGCCCTGCCTGGTTCTTCATGGAGGTCCCGGTTCCGGTAGCTATTACATAGAAAAACTTGCTGGAAATTTTCTTGAAAAAAATTTTATGATGATCTATCTCGATCAACGTGGATCAGTAAGATCTTCAAGTCCTGTCGATAATAATTATACAATGGACAGGCTTGTCGGAGATTTTGAGGAAGTCAGAAACGAACTTGGAATTGACAAATGGTATACCCTGGGACATTCTTTTGGAGGTATTCTGCAGATGGGTTATCAGCAAAGGCACCCTGATAGAATTTTGGGGATGATGATGATAAACTGTTCCCTTAATCTTTATGAGTCATTTTCTGAGAGCTGGTATCCTAAGGCCTGTTCAGTATTGGGAATCGATAACATCCCTTGTCCCAGGGAAAAAAGTGAAATTGGGAAACTCTGGTACAACCTTATCGACAGTTTAATTTCCTATAATAAGATATGGATGATAAGCTTCCGGTCAATTGAATCTATGTATGAAATGGGGGAAAAATCTGGTGATATTCCTCAGGGCAACAGGGATTTCGAAAAGAAGGGTTTTTTAGTAGCTGACTATTATGAGGATTTCAAAAAGCAGACTGAAAATGTTAAAATACCAGTGCTGTTCTATTATGGTAAAAGAGACTGGTCTGTAGGCCCGGAACACTATAAAAGTGTTCGATTTAAAAATATGAAATTATGGGGGAATGATACAGAGCATATGACACCTTTCCTGAGTGGAGTAGCTGATCTTGAAAATGCCATAAACAGTTATGTTGCCGAATACAATATCAGATGAATCCTGGCTGATTTTCATATTATCTTCAGGCATTGATGCTGAAATTGATAAACTTAATGTTTTCTGAATTCTAGATCTTCTTCAGGCCTATTTCGGAAAGGCCTTTCTTTTTCAGAACTTCTGTTATTTCAGATTCAAACCACTTCCTGTTCAGTGTCCTTGTATTTCCCTGGCCATTGTTCCATTCTCCTTACCGAATGATGAGAAGCCAATAACGGAGGCATACCTGTTAATTAGCAACTAATGACACCAAATGGCTTAACTGAGGTTATTCACCTTTCAAACCAGATCACATGCTTCAGGAGGCATCCAGTGTGCATCCATGCCGTCCCATTTAACATTGC
>CAYLYN010000385.1:0-1545 GCA_964387565.1 uncultured Rikenellaceae bacterium
CAATCACGACTCGGTTCATCGAGGTTGCCAAGAAAAGTGCTTCTTCCGTTTTATAATAACGAAGGCATTCTTGAAATATTGATTAAAAGACTTAAAAATGCCGGATTGCTTGAACACACAGCTCTTGCTACAACTAAAGAACTGTCAGATGACGCAATAGTAGAAATTGCCGAGAAATATCACTGCAAAGTATTTCGTGGCGACACAAATAATGTTCTGAAGAGATTTGTTGATACCGCACATCACTTTTCTGCGAGAAAGATTATTCGTATATGTTCGGACAACCCATTTATAGACATAAGCAGAATACGCAATTTGATAGACTCCAATATTTCTTCAGATTTTGATTATGGTGCGTATATGATATCCGGCAAACCAAGTATTCTTACACATTACGGCTTTTGGGCAGAGTATGTTACTTTGGATGCATTGAAGAGGGTGCAGGAATTGACTATCGAACCTCTTTATCTTGAGCATGTAACAAATTATATCTACACTCATCCGGAAATTTTTAAGTTAAACTGGTTGTCTGAGATACCGCTTCCGGAGGGAATACGCCTTACCACAGACACCCTGACTGATTTTGAGCTGAATAAGGCTCTGTACAAGGAACTTTGTGCTGGTGGTGAAGAGTTCGGTATTGAGGATGTGTTGAAGATTTTAGAAACAAAACCTGATGTTGTTGAGATTATGAAGCGAGAGATTAATGCCAATAAGAAATGATTCAGTATATGTAATAGGTGAGATAGGTCAGAATCATAATGGTTCTGTTGATATTGCCAAACTGATAGTTGATCTTGTTTCCCGTCCTGTGCCGGAAGATCTTTTTCATCTTGTTTTGCCGCCAATGGATGCGGTAAAGCTTACAAAAAGAGATTTGAAGGAAGAACTTTCTGCAAGCCAGATGAATCGGGAATATGCAACACCTCACTCTTTCGGTAGAACATACGGCGAGCACAGAGCCTTTCTTGAGTTGTCGGATGAACAGCACCATGAAGTTTATAAACACGCAAAATCAAAGGGACTTGAATTTGTAGAAACCCTGTGCAGCCCTGGTTGTTTGTCGCTGCTTAAGTTATTCAAACCGGATTATCTCAAGGTTGCGAGTAGGGATCTTACAAATCTTCCGCTTCTTGGTATGCTGGCAGAAACAGGTATTCCAATTATATTGTCAACGGGAATGGCAGGTCAGAAAGAACTTGACACTGCTCTTGATATTATAGTCAGGCATCATAGTAATGTTTCAATATTGCATTGTGTGTCGGAGTATCCTACGCATCCTGATAATGTAAATCTTAAAACAATTGAGTTTCTCAAAAAAAGATATCCTCGGTATAACATTGGTTTTTCGGATCACACTGTTGGAATATCCGCACCAGTGGCCGCAGTGGCTCTTGGTGCTACAATAATAGAGAAGCATGTAACCATTGACAGGCGCATGAAGGGAACGGATCAGGCTGGTTCTTTGGGTCCCGATGGCGTGTTAAGAATGGTAAGAGACATCAGGCTTATTCATTCAAGCATGGGTAAGGAAGAGATTTTTAT
>CAYLYN010000386.1:0-1522 GCA_964387565.1 uncultured Rikenellaceae bacterium
CGATTGCCCAACTGATCTAGCTTGCCACTGACTGGCGTCATACATTTGTTCAACCGAGACAACATATCTTTCTGGGGTTGCTGGTGCTTGAGCCTGCTCGCCTTCAGGCGGATTTTCTTCTCCCTCTTGAGGTGTGCTGACACGCTGGCAGTCATAACAATAGTCGCGTGTAAATGGGTCGGTTAGCAAAACGTGCTCTTCGAGTTTTAATTTGTCGGTGGGGTCGCCTTCACGGGCGGGCAATCCGGTTTGTTCAGCAATCCAAGTTTGGTGCCAGACATTTTCTGGGGCATCTGGCTGAGTGCCTTGCCAAAAATAATCGGTGGTCATTTCGCAGGCCGGCCCAGCCGGATTAGGCAGGGCGCCGGAGCGGCGGCAAAATGAAGCCTGGACAACTTGTTCCGGCTGGGCCGGCCACTCAGTTAATTCGCCTTCGTGATAATTCTCCAAAAGATAACTCATAATGCCGTTCCAAATTGGGGCGGCGCCGGTGATACCGGAAACCAAGTAAGGGTTCATGGCAGCGTTGTTATTGTTACCCACCCAAGTGGCCACAACATAATCTGGATTGAAACCGATGGTCCAGTTGTCGCGCAGGTCATTGGTGGTGCCGGTTTTCGCGGCGACTTTATAGCCAGGCAAGTAGAGGTTGGAGCGGGAGCCAAAAGCTGAGGAGCGAGCTTGGTTGTCAGTCAGAATATCATTCATGAGCCAGGCGACTTCGCGGTCCAAAACTCGCTTGATGTTGTCGGGGTCATTATTAGCGGCCGCCGCAAAATCTGGCTGAGGTCGGTCGGTGGCGTCGCCGTCTGGAGTTAAAAATAGCTGTTTTTCTACTTCCTGACGACGCTGGTCGGGGTCAATTTCATACAAAACATTGCCTTGATAATCTTCAACTCTTAAAAGGGAGGTGAGCGGGACCTTGACACCCTCATTAGCCATAACGCCATAAGCGGTAGCCATTTCGGTCATGGGAATTTCGGCGGCGCCCAGGCCAAGTGAAACACCATAGTTTTCAGCGGTTCTAAAAGTGGTAATGCCCATGGCTGAGCCAACTTCAATTAAGCCGGGCACAGTATTAATGGCTGTAACTTTCACAGCTGGCAAATTATATGAATTAGCTAGTGCTTGGCGCATGGTGACTGGCCCATGATAACTGCCGTCATAGTTGCGGGGACAATATGTGCTACTTCCGGCGGCTTCAAAACAAGTAGGAATATCTAACAGCATTGATCCAGGCGTGAGCTTGCGCAATTGAAAGGCGGTGGCCAGATTAATTGGCTTCATGGATGAACCAGGCTGGCGCGGGCGTACGGTCATGTTGATTTTACCTTCTGAGGTGGCGTTGAAATAATCGCGGGAACCTACCATCGCTAAAATTTCGCCGGTACCTGGCCGAGTTACTAACGCTGAGCCATTGCTTATTTTGTGGCGCTCTAAATTATCAATTTCAGCTGACACTGTGGCCTGAACAACTTCCTGTAAATCTAAGTCCAAAGTGGTTGTAACGCGCAAGCCGCCG
>CAYLYN010000387.1:0-1521 GCA_964387565.1 uncultured Rikenellaceae bacterium
TTTTCATACGTAAATATTATAATTAAACATCTGTTATTCAATCTATTAAATAAATCAGTCAGGTTATTTTAAATTTTCATACTCACGCTCATGGCATACTCTTTTGTCCTTGACTGATAAGGTCAGTTTCATGTTCGTTGTTTATTCATACAGTAAAAATCGACCTTTAGTTTTCAAAGCTTAAGCTGCTATTAATTTTTCCAGTTGTTGCCTGTAATATGCTATTAATCGATCCTTCTTAAAATTACTCAGATATTCAGGCCCCAACTCTTTAAATTCAATATTATCTCTTAAAATAAAATATGTGGCTATTAATATTTTATGCCCCAGCGCTATTATGGCTTTCTTCTTACCTCTTCGTCCTACAAGATTTTTATATTTTGAACTCATATAAGTATTTTTTGTTCTGGAAGCAGCCCAGCCGCATTCTGCCAAAATGCTGCGCAAATATTTGTTCCCGTGAGTTATGCGTCCGCTTTTGTTCTTTCCGGCTGTTTCGTTGCTCCCGGGACAAACTCCTGCCCAGGATGCTAAATGATTTTGGTCAGGGAATTGCCCCATATCAACACCAACCTCTGCTATTATACAAGTTGCCCCATCTTTACCAACCCCAGGAATACTTTCTAAAAGCTCACGTTTAGCTTTATATGGTCCAATACAACTTTCTATTTGAGTGTCAACTTCAATAATGGTGTTTTCGATCCTGGAAATATTAATCATAATGGTTTTAAGCATAAAGCGATGGTGTGGAGTTATATAACCAGTCAAAGCTTCTTTAATATCTTCCCTGCTCGCTTTTACTTTGCCATGGACATATTGCAAAAGTTCTTCCGGTCGATAACTTTCGTTGCCAAGAATGTGATTGATGATTTTTGTTCCTGTTGCTCCAAAAACATCATTCAATACACTTGAAAGCTTAATATTGGCATCTTCCAGTACTTTCTGAAACCGGTTCTTTTCTGCCGAAACATGGTTGGTAAGCTTTGTTTTGTAACGCATCAGATCACGAAGTTCTCTTATCGGGCGTTCCGGAATAAAACTCCCTTTCAGCAAGCCACTTAAAAGTAATTTTGATATCCAACGGCTGTCTCTTTTATCAGTTTTATGTCCAGGCACATTCTTTACATGTCTGGCATTGACCAATAAAACAGTAAAATCATCGCCCAATACGTTAAAAACAGGTTTCCAGTAAACACCTGTGCTTTCCATGGCTATATGGGTAATCCCACTTTTTAATAACCACTCTTTCAATCTTATCAAAGAACTTGTAAATGCATTGTAACTTTTTGTCTGCATTTTTATACCTTTGCCTTGGATGGTTGCTACTACCAAATCTTTGTGGACATCCATCCCGCAGCCGCGTTCAACGACTTGTTCAAATTCGATAACTTCTTTTTTCTTCATAGCTCTTAGCAATTTTGTTTCACAACTCTAAGCTAAGAGCTTTTTATACAGCGCCCTATTTACATGTCCTTTTGTATCTGCTCAATTAAGATTAACATAACAGTTATGAGGTTTCAT
>CAYLYN010000388.1:0-1502 GCA_964387565.1 uncultured Rikenellaceae bacterium
ATTGAGAAGCGGTTAAAGCTATAATCAACAAAAAAGAAAGGCGAGGCACCCCCCTACTCATGGTCGGAAGAAATTCCGACCATTTTTTATGTTTTAAACATTAGATCGGGATTCCCTCCACATTGGCTAACTATTAAGGCAATTGCAAGGTTGCGAACTTCCATTGAAAATCTTCTTTTGGCTGTTTTATACCCAATGCTGTTGGCCTTTTTGTATATCAATATAAGCATGGCCACAATTAGGGTCATGTACATCATTACTTCAATGCCGTTCTTATTTAAGGACACTAGGTGGCTTACGTGTAGCTCCTGCTTAATGAATCTAAAGAACACCTCTATATCCCATCTGCGGCGGTAAGCCTGAGCTACTTCTTTAGCCGTTAGCCTAAAGTCGTTGGTTAAGAACCAGTACTGCTGTTCGTGATGCTCCTTACTCTTTATAACCACCAAGCGAAACGCTGCTTCAACCAGCTCTTCCCGGTAGTGGGTGTTCCCACGCTTGTTCTTAATGGGTGTGCCGGTATAGAGCTTGATTTTAGCATCCTTCATTAGCATAGAGTCGCCCAAGTCCCGATCCAGCTCTGAGGTAAGGAGTGATTCCAGCTCTTCGTACTTTCGGTTCTCCTTTGCTCTGCAAATAAACCGTATGGCATCATCCGAGAAGCTCTTCATGGTCCGTGCAGATTGAAGCCCCCTGTCCAAGACGTAGATGTTTTGGTGGCTTTTCTCTTTTTTTACGTGACTTAGCACAACCTCAGGCAAAGCAATATCCTCACTTGAATAGCTCGAGGATGTAAATGTCTGTATATCACACGGAAGGATTCCGTCGAAGGCAGCGCTGTACTTTATGGCCTTTTTACCGCTGTTGCTTAACCCTTCGGCTAGCTTCCCTACGGTTTCGCTCACCATGGAGCTGTCAACACGAACAAGATTGTACTTATGCCTGTCCGTTTCCTTGTAATGCTCAGAGAACTGCTCGTAAATACACTCGTAAATCTGTTTAAAGTAAGACGAATCGATCTTGGCTAGCCTTTCAGAGATGGAGCTCCTTCGAATCGTTTCCTCTTTATCCAGATCAAAAAGCAGTTTAAACACGGGATCATTAAAGGTGTCCTCAAGGGTTCTTTGGCTTAGCTTCTCGTTTTCAACAATGCCATAAAGGAGTAAATAAAACATCTTTTTGCCATGTAGCACCTTTGCGTAGTGATCCACCTTGGTTGTAGTGGATAAGTTTGCTAAAAGGCTTTCGGGAATAACATTTAGAAGCTGATTTACCTGAATTCTGTGCTCTTTAAAACCTGTCATAAGCAATTGATTAACAGGCTCTAAGATACAATTTTATTTTCGATAAAACAACTTTATGTACTTGATTGTCAGTGTGTTGGATGTATTTTTTTGTTTGCACAAATACAAAAAAAGTCGGAAGAATAATCTTCCGACCATGAGTGGGCACCCCCCTCGCCTTTCTTTTTGCTTATTTCTAAACAGTTATAAGGTAAATTT
>CAYLYN010000389.1:0-1405 GCA_964387565.1 uncultured Rikenellaceae bacterium
TGAGTATTCCGGACTATACTGTACAATTTATTCTGGAGGAAAGTGTACAACCGATTCTGGAGCAAACTGTACAACTTTTTAATATGATTATTTCAATAAAAAGATTTTTTTGCCGGGGTGCGCAGCACAACCTACGAGGACATTCTGGCATATACTGTACAACTGGTTCCGGAGTAAATTGTACAATCGGTGTAATTAAGAGGGATTGATTTGTGACTTTTGTGCCTTTCAAAAAAATAAGGCACTATGGCAAACAAATCAATCAGTATGATACAGGTACGACGAATCATTCAACTAAAGGCAGAGGGCTTAAGCAAGCTTAAAATATCTCAGTCTCTTCACATCCACAGGGTTACTCTCGATAATTATCTTTCCAGATTATCATCATGTGGAAAAAGTTTTTCAGAGCTTTTAGAATGTAGTGATGATCAGTTAATAGCATTGGTTTATAACGAACTGATTATCCCCAGACCCGACGAGCGTTTTGAAGACCTCAAAAAACATTTTGACTACTTTAAGGCAGAACTTACCCGTCCAGGAGTCACCCGCAAGACATTGTGGGATGAGTACCAACAGGCTTATCCCGAAGGATATCGATATGCTCAGTTTTGCGAACATTTTGCCAGGTACATCAAATGCAGTAAGGCCACCATGCATCTCTCTCACCGGGAAGGTGATTATCTGCAGGTTGATTTTGCCGGGAAAAAACTTCAATATATTGACATACAAACAGGAGAAATTATACCATGTCCTGTATTGGTTTGTACCCTGCCTTTTAGCGGGTATACATATGTTGAAGCTTTGCCATCGGCTACTCAGGAACATCTTTTCTGTGCATTAAGTCGCTGCCTTGAATACTTTGGAGGTATTCCTCGGAACATTCTCAGCGACAATATGAAACAGGTTGTTGACAAAAATCACAGATACGAGTATAAGTTCCAGGAGTTGGCTGATCAGTGGGCTGTTCACTATAACACTAATCTTGTTGCAACACGACCCCGCAAGCCTAAGGATAAGCCAACCGTAGAAAACAATGTTTACCTCTCATATCTTCGAATATATGCTAAGATCCGCAATGAAGAGTTTCATAGTGTCTTTGAGATAAATAACAGGATCAATGAGCTTCTTGGAGAACATAACCAGGCATCATTCCAAAAGCTGTCGGGTAGCCGCTATCAACGGTTTTTAGATCATGAGAAACCTCTATTAAAACAACTACCCTCGGAGCCATTTGCAATTAAACATATAACCATAGGGAAAGTCCAGATGAACTACCACGTTATTTTAGGTGAAGACAAACATCTATACAGCGTCCCTCACCAATACATCGGACAGACAACCAAAATAATATATGATGAGCATAACGTGGAAATCTATATTGGTTTTCAAAGGATCGCTCTTCATA
>CAYLYN010000390.1:0-1395 GCA_964387565.1 uncultured Rikenellaceae bacterium
TGCTATGAAAAGCAATCGCCCCGGGTTAACAAAGGTAAATAATATTCTTCCCCTATAAACTTCTTTTAAAAAATCCTATAAAATCACACTGCTATCTGTGGTCAGTAAAATTTGTCTGCCGCAATCACTTGTCATTTTTTATAGTAAGGGTACGTATGCTATGGGTTGTAATCATTCTGTTACCTGCCGTGTTTTACGTTATCCCTCAACTCTTTTGACCTTATAGGTTTTTGTTTCTTATGCCACACCTGTTACGTATGGCTGTCTGTTTTTCATTACATATCTGATTCTGTTTAATAGTTTGCGTGCCACTTTGATCACTACTTTATGCCCTTTGTTATTGATAAGATGGGAATGATAGTATTGCATCATTGCAGGATCCATCCTGATTGCCTGCCACGAGGATTCAATAAGAAGGGTCCTGAGAAACGAATTACAGCGAAATGTTATTCCGCCAGTATAAGTGGTTTCTCCGCTCTCTCTTATCCTGGGAATGAGTCCGACATAACTGCCTAACTGGTCAATGTTCGTAAAACGGTTTATATCCCCAAGTTCTGTTATTAATGCTGATGCAGTCAGAGGACCTATTCCTGATATCGTTTTTAATAATGTATAAAGCTCTCTGTCATATTCCCGGATCCTTTCCCTTATCTGACGGCTTAGTGTCAGTAACTGGCTCCTGTGATACTCGTATGAACTAATCAGATTGGAGAATGCATCCTGACCGCTTTGTGTCTGCATCTTTACCTGTTTTAACCACGATACAAACCTTAAGGTCCATTGGTTATTGTCAAATTCTACAGGTATTGGTTCCCCGTAGTACTGGAGAAAGCTTTTTATCCTGGTCTTGCTCCTACGAAGATCACGCATCAGGTAAAACCTTGTCCGGTTTAAAGTTCGCAGCTCTTCCAGTTCACGGTCAAATATATGAATCCCGCGAAGTGAGCCTTTTTCAAGTGAACGGGCAATTTTCCGGCTGTCGACAGGATCGCGTTTTTGAAGCTTATCTTTCTGGCTCGTCGGGATATCGGCTGCATTAATAACTATATTATTTACACCGAGTTGATTCAGCCTGCGATGAATTCCATAACCACAGAATCCGGCCTCATAGGCAGAATTATACTCTCCTCCCGGAAACATTCGATGAAGATAAGTATTGAGAGATTCCGGGTCGGGAGGTTGTGTGAAGGTACGGTGTTCAGTACCATCAACAAGGATCGTAACACTCCAGCTCTTCTTATGAACATCTAATCCAATGAATAGCTGTTTACCTGTGAAATCAATTTTTTTTGTAACTTGTGTTGGCATAGTCTCTAAGTTTAAGTCATTTACGAACTTTAATTTATGAAATTATTGTATCGTACCAGAGACTATGCTTTTATCATAAGTGCTATG
>CAYLYN010000391.1:0-1391 GCA_964387565.1 uncultured Rikenellaceae bacterium
CCTTTGTTCCCCTTCGTCCTTCTTCTCCTCCGTAATAGGGAACATACACGCGGCCAATAGATTTCAGCCATATTTTGCGACGATTTTTTCGTATTCCTCGTATGGAATTAACGTACTTTCATCCACGGGTGGAATGGTAATCTTATTGTCGGTAATATACTTTAATACACGGTAGTTTGTACATGTTCCTGGTTTAAAATACGATAAGTAACGATTCATATCGAAGTTCGGATTACGCTTTAATCCAAACTCCAATTCAATGGCCACCAGCCAAATGGGATCACAATCTACATGATATTCTATCTTTGAATGCATGTCATGCCAGAAATATTCAAAGATGGCCTCTTGCGCTTCAAAGACTAAAGCAGGATCGTTTTTTTCTCTGGCTTGCATCCAGCACTCTGCCGCGCGGAAAATCGCTCGCATTGCCGCTGTCATTATCTTGATATCGTCACCTGATCCACGTCTGAGTTCTTCTTGGACATTTGGGTAGGCAATTTCGTTCCAGTGGCGGATCATCATCCTAGTTTTTTCTTCATCGTCATATTCCACGCTATCGCTTAGTAAATATGATAAATCCCAGTAATATTGACTCCACCAGTCTTTTTCCTCCTCGAGTTTTCTGAGTTTAGCGGCCAAATCCTCTTTCATAAACTCTTGACGCTTCTTTTCGTAAAACTCCATTCCGAATAAACAAACACAGCATCCTCTAGACTTATTCTCTTCATAGTTATCGATATTATAACGATTTTCCAACCATTCTTTGGTCTCAAGCCTGAGTTCGTCATCATTTAAAGAGGGATTTCGATCACCCGGCACGGACGCGCAGCTTGTCTGTGTTTTACGTAAGCATTCGAGATCAAAAGGCAATACAACAGACATCGCTGTATAAATGCTTTCCCTATACGGTTTCTTGCGTTTCTCTCTTCCGACTTTTCGCCAATGTATAGCAAACTTATTTACATCTCCTTTCAGATAAAGCTCATAAGTTTTCTCATAGGTCTTACCAATAATTTCATAACATTTCTCACTCCAATTCATCATCGCACCTCTCTCAAAGTTTCGGTTTTTTAGGATCAAACACGATCCGGACTGTTCGCAAGTGAGGACATAACTTCAAACGTGCATCCACATCCAATGTGGGCTTTATTCCTGTTTGCTTTGTGAACTCACTGTAAAAATCTTTCGTATTTTGCACCCGCTTGTTGTGATTGCCCGGTAATCCATACTCAGGATTATTCTTTTTGATTTCCGCCTCTGTCATTACCCGGGGCTCGCCGTCTTTCGTTTTATCCCGGTGAATGTAAAATACCACCGAGCGCCAATCTCCCATGACACTATGAAATCCCTTTCGCATTTCCGCCGCGCGCGGGTGATTACTTTTTGCCAGA